>JAGOOF010000020.1 GCA_017992655.1 Patescibacteria group bacterium | reverse complement strand
ATTATAGAGTTTATCGGTCGTTGTGTTTTTTCTCCGTGCGCTCAATAAAAGACTTTGATTTTAAAAAAGAACAAACGAGGTCAAAAAAATAACAACGCAGTATTATGCTATTTATTGCTAGCTATAGATAACTATAGGATTTCGTTATTCTTCAGTATTTGATGGTTCTGGACGAAAAACCTTATAAGCAGTAATAATCTCTTCGGGTTGATATCCGGTAACGCCACACTTTGTGACCAAGGCCCTCTCATTACAAAGACGTACTTTTGACCTCCATTTTGCTCGTATAATCCATCGGTATTTTGCCGTAAATACGCGATGGATTATTGGCGTGTTATAGAAAAGTAGATAATCCATTAGCTTGTTGTTGGATAAATTGGTGCCAGAGAACATTGTTTATTCATGATTATTAATAAATTTATCTTGTATTGTCATATCTAGCCTTTTTAATAAATGCATTTGGCTTGGGATATCTTAGACAGGCAAGAAATTAGCTACACCTCTTGCTTCCATTTTATCGCTAGTAAAATTTTGGAACTGACTGCCGTTATCTATTTGTATTGCTTTGATAGAAAATTGTGGTGAGACTATTATGTTCATAATTAGTGCTTAGAATAGGGGAAAGTTGGCATTTTACTTTGTGGTATAATAGAATAGCATAATTTTATTGACTTCCAATGGCACTTAAATTAAAAATAAACAAAAATAATACAGTAATAAGAATACTCCCCTATGTTGTCGCTCTTTGTGTGGCTATAGGACTCATGATATGGGGGTATAATAAGTTATTTATTTTTGCCGACGAACAGAGTGCTACCATGGAAGGAATGGTATACGGCGCCGAATATGGCTTAACAGGAAACCAGTCACCCCTTGCCGGAGCAAGAATATATGTTTACAGGGGAGATGGTTCATTAGTTGGATCAAGCACCAGCGGTAAGTCTGGGTATTTTGCAACCAATATTCCAAAACCATTAGACTGCCTTTATAAAGTAATTGTATCTGCACCCAACTATAACACTGTTAGGCAATACTGGTCTTTGCAAGATGATTATGTGTACAATTCATATAATTCTAACGGTGGATCTGGGGTTTCTTTAATAGGCAATACATCTAGCTCTTACTCTCCTAACTTTACGTCCCCCAATTCTTCACTTTCTAATAAATTGCAGTCTCCTATATTATTTGGGGGTGGTAAAAGAATAGCTAACTACAAAAAATTTGTCTTAAACAAAGAAATAGACGCCATGTATAGCAATTATTTTGGTAGTAGTTATTTTAACGGTTACGAAAATTCATATAGAGTTTCACATCACGATAAAAGCATCATAAGAAATTTAATAAGTGAAGATAAATATATAAGCTCAAACGGGCAAAGCGACAAGAAGCCAAATGGATTTTTAATTAATACCCTGCCTGATAGTGCCAAGATAGAATTAACAGTAGAAAGAAACTTTGTAACTTACCTTCCTTACAATGTAAGAATAAAAGCCTGTCCTATAATTTCGGATTGGGAATCTAATGTTTCAAAAACAGCTGGCACAATAAGTTCCAGCAATTGCGGTTATTTCACTATGGACCTAGGCAACAATTATAAGGGTAAAAAAATTAAGATTAACGTTCCGTTTGACGGGATGAAAGATAAGGATAAATTTTATTCTTACGTTAATGGTTTTTCTTTAAGTATGATCGATTTAATGCCAATAGATAAACAAGCGAACATCCACGTCGATTTCACAAGGTCGGAAAACAACATGCCCGCTACAATAGAATATGGCACATCTAATCAAGCTAATTATTTTGATGCTCCAGAGGATAAACTCCGCGGTTGTATTGTGAGTATCGCGCAAAAATACGCAAAATATTATGACAATGCAGTGACAAACTGTAATGTACCTTTTTACAGGTCAAAAGATATATGGAACGGCTGTATCTACAAAAATACCTTTCCTTATTGCTACGGTGGGTCCTCTCAACTGGATTCTGAAAATGAACCCGAGTATCCTAATCCACTTCCTGATAGAAACCCCAACAGTAGCCCTAGCCAAATGTGCTATGATTATTCAAAAGGTGTGGACTGTTCCAGCTTTGTAAATTTGGCATATTCTTATGCTAGACTTTACTCTAACGGTGGCGGGCATGGTCCTGAAACCGGAGAACAAAACAACTCACTTTTCAAAAAGATAAGTGATCCGAGAGATGCACTACCTGGTGATGTAATCTTTTTGGGGTGGGAGAGTAGCGGAAGACCAGGACACATAGTTTTGGTAACAAAAAATAATAATGGAAAAAGTTTAGAAGTAGTCGAAGCTGCTGGCTGGGCATATGGAGTAGTTAGAAACAGTATTGACATAGTTAAAGATGAATCTACCAATAAGTACGTTCTGAAGAAATTTAATTTACACAAAAAAGGTGACAGTCAGCCTATATATGTCTCTAGGTACGAATATTTTGATATGAACGCGAAACTGACCAACACCAACTACTATTCAACGTAGTAAACCCCTTCTAAAGAAAAGAGTGAAGTTACCGTTTTATGTTAATTATGTTTGACTAGCTATAATAACAACGTAAGAGTACAATTTTAGTAAGATAAATTTTCTTTTTTGGTTCGCTTTCAATGTAGCACCGATTGTGTTTTATTGTGATTTTCAAGGGCAGTGCTAGATACTTATAATTTGTTTTAGCCCAGAAAGAGACGTAATTTCAATGCTTTCACTACTTCTCTCTTTTAGTTCTATTTTCCCCTCTCCAATTTTTGGAGAAACAACGAGGCGGTAAGGACAACCAATCAAATCCGCGCCGGCAAATTTTTCTCCCGCGGAAATCCCATCTCTATCGTCAAATAAAACTTCTATTTTTTCTTTTTGTAAAAATTTGTATAGCTCTTCTCCCTGCTTTTCCGCCCCTCTCACTGCAATCAAATGCACATCAAAAGGAGCCACGCTCTTAGGCCATAGAATTCCTTTTTCGTCGTTAAAGTGTTCCACAATTACCCCCATGGTTCTCGTTGTTCCCCAGCCATAACAACCCATAATGGGGTAATGAGGCTGGCCGTCTCGCCCAATATATGTTAGGCCAAAATTCTCTGCATATTTTTTCCCCAAATCAAAAACGTTGCCTACTTCGGAGGCCACTGCTTCTACTAGCATTCCTTGCTTGCATTTTGGGCATTTATTATTTCCGTTTAATGAGGTATTTTCGTCGTTCACGCAGTAATCGCATTTATCGCAGTATAAAATATCATCCTCACCGGCCGATGTTAAAACCATAAATTCATATGAAATTTTATTGGAGAAATTGCCACCCGAAGCCTCCGTTGCTTTCGCTTTCAGCCCTAACTTGTTGTACGCTCGTATATATGCAAGCTTAACGCTATTATAAAATTTTTCGAAATCTGCTTGCGTTTCGTGAAAACTATACATATCTTTCATTTCAAATTCGCGCCCCCTTAAAACACCGCTTTTAGCGCGCAATTCATCACGGAATTTCCAGTTAATCTGGTAAACAGCGGTTGGTAAATCCTTATAAGAATTGATGAATTCTTTCATTAAGGGAGTGGCCACCTCTTCATGGCTTTGCCCGAGTGCGTAATCTTTTCCCGTACGGCTTTTAATTTTAAATAGTACGTCTACTGAATCCCAGCCACCGGAAGTTTTCCAGTTTTTGGCCGGTTGCAAAGCAGGCATGGATATTTCTTGCCCTCCGAGAGCATCCATTTCTGAACGGATAATATTTCTTATTTTATTAAGCACACGCAGACCAAAGGGTAAGTAGATATAACTTCCCGCCATCAGTTGGCGAACAAAACCACCCTGCACCAATAAGCGACTGTTTACCGTATCGGCATCCTTAGTGATGTTTTTTGTCGGCGTTATAGTTGTGTTTGATAAACGCATACGCTCATTATACCTTATTTAACAATATGTTGTTCAATTTGGAGGTCAATATCGAACTTTTCCTTAACAGTTTTTTGTACATGTTCAATGAGTTTAAGAATATCGTTTGCTTTTGCATTGTTGCAGTTTACTATGTAGTTAGTATGCTTTTGAGAAACTTGCGCTCCACCCACTTTGTAGCCACTTAATCCTGCCTCCGCGATAATTTTTGCCGCTGGCACCACAGGAAACGGATCCGTTTTTACAGATTCCTGAAAGTACTCTAGCTTAGCGGAAGTAATATTTTCTACCGGTACATTTTTAAAAACAGAGCCAGCGCTGGGGAGATCGTGCGGATGCCTCTCAAGCCGATAGTTAATGTTATTACGCACTTTATCGGCAATATCCTTTTTGCTTCCCACCTTAAGTGAAAAAATAACCTCTGTTATTATTTCGTTATTGTGTTTAAAGATTGATTCGCGATAATCAAATTCACACTCCGCTTTTGTGCGCGTAATTTTCTTAACCCCTTCTATGCTAATTGAAGTAACAGCTTTAATAATGTCTTTTGTTTCGCCACCAAAGGCACCAGCATTCCCTCTTACCGCTCCCCCCACTGTGCCCGGAATTCCTCCCGCCCACTCCAACCCCGCCAATCCTTTTTCTGTTGCCAAGTTGACAATGTGTCCAAATGGCACTGCCGCTTGGGCGAAAATATCTGTTTTTTCCACCCGCCACTTACTAAAATTCATTTTGATAACAAGGCCATCGAAACCGATGTCGCTTACAATTAAATTACTCCCTCCCCCTAAAACAAATATCTCTAGTTTTTTTTCTTGTGCAAAGTTTATCGCCTGGGCGAGTTCTTCTTCTGTGGAGGCAGAAACAAGATAGCGCGCATCACCACCTACTTTGAACGTGGTAAAAGAGGCAAGCGAAACATTTTCTTGAACAGTCATTTTGGCTTCTTCTTTTCTTCGGCTTCCAACATACTGGCTGTGTAAACGCTAAACATTACAATTAACAGAGTTATAATTAATGCATAAAGCAACTTCACTAAAACTGTGCCAGCGGCGCTATAGGGGAATAAATATTCGATGATACTTTTGATGGCATCGTTCCACGCTAAACCTGCTATCAAACCTATTGCCGCTAGAACATATTTAAATATTTGCTGGCGAAGCTCGACTCTAAAACGAGCGAGATGCTTGCTTGTTGCCGCACGCACACGCTTCAAGTCCTCGGCCTTACCTTTTTTATCTTTTTTCTCCATAAGACAATATTAACAATAAAGATACTCTCGGTCTATACCTAGTCGAGTATATCCGCTATATCAATACGAACCGTGCTATTATCCGCTATTTCGTCGCGCAGTAATTTTTCCGCAAGAGGATCTTCGAGCTTTTGCTGCACCGTACGTCCCAGCTGGCGTGCTCCATATTCAGGACTATAGCCAAGTTGAACCAACTTTTGCTTCGCGGCAGGAGTAACATCAAGCACAATATTTCTGTTAGAGAGACCCTTGGCGACACGGCTAATCATAATATCAACAACTTTTATTAGCTCTTCCATTGTTAACGAACGATAGACCACCACAGAATCAAAGCGGTTTAAAAATTCTGGGCGGAAAATATTTCTTTTTTGCAGGGTATCCATAAGTATTTTAACGAATTGCTCATAGGGAATATTTTGACGAATAGATTGGCGAATGTCTTCCGCGCCCGCGTTACTTGTTGCAATTATCATGGAGTTTGTAAAGTCGACAGTCTTTCCTGTGCCGTCGGTTAGACGCCCCTCGTCTAAAACTTGCAAAAACAGGTTAAGAATATTGGGGTGCGATTTTTCAATTTCGTCGAGCAAAACCACAGAAAATGGCTCGTCTTTAATTGATTTTGTTAGTGCACCCTGCGTTCCTTTCTGCCCACCCCCAGGAGGAGAGCCGATCAAACGGCTTAAAGAATCCTGGTTTTGATATTCACTCATATCGAGGCGAATAATTCTTTTCTCGGAACCAAAATATGCCTCCGCAAGCGCTTTTGCCGTTTCTGTTTTACCAACACCGGTGGGGCCAATAAAAAGAAATGTGCCTACTGGCTTGTTCTCACGACTTAGTCCACTGCGCGCTCTTCTTAGAGCGGAGGCAACAGAGTGGATTGCCTCATCTTGGCCGATGACGCGTTTGTGCAAAATATTTTCAAGATTAAGCAACTTTTCTTTTTCGGTAGCGGTTGTTTCTCCTACGGGCACGTTTGTTTTTATAGAAATAGTTTCACTAATTAATTCGGGCGTAACAAGTTTGATTCCTTTTTGTGAAGCGGCCACTGCGGTATCATCGAGCACTTCGAGCGCTTTTGCGGGAAACGGTTTGTCGTGAATATAACGGTCGCTCAGACGGATTGCTTCTTTTACGGCAACATATGTAAATACTACGCCGTAACGATATTCATAGCCAGGCACCGAATCAACTAGCACGTAAATAACATCTTCTTTTGCTGGTGCTCTTACCTCTATTTTAGAAAAGAGAGCAGCCACTTCTGAGTTACTTTCAATGTCTTCGTGGTAGTCCTCAACAGTTGTATCACCTACTATTTGTAAGCCTCGCCCTCTTAAGTAGGGCAGTAAAATCGCGCTCGCGTTAACAACACCCGCTGCTTTTTCGCTGCTCATAAGGTTGTGAATATTATCGATAAAAAGAATTATATTACCTGCTCTCGTTACCTCGTCAAGCACCTTCTGCAGGCGTGCTTCAATCGCCCCCCCTTCGCTCACTCCAGCGGTTAAGCGGCCTGTGTCGAGAGACCAAATATGCTTATGCAAAAGAGCAGGGCTTACACTCCCTTTGGAGATTTTCTGTGCCAGTTGATGTACGATGGTTGTTTTTCCCACCCCCGGTTCACCAACTAAAATGACATTGTTGCTCTCTGCTTTACTTAAAGCGCGTTCAAGCTCTTTCGTTTCATTTTCTCGCCCATATATTTTTATTTTCTGCCCCATTGAGGCAACGCTACTTAAATCATGAGCGTAAAGTAACAAATTAGGCGTATATCCATAGGCCCAGTCTCTTCCTACCACTCCTTCCGCAGTTTCTTTTGCCCAAAACGGCTTTTTTTCGCTCAGTGCTTTATGTTTTTTGTACCACTCTAAAATTACAGACGCATCTTTAACCTCTAGCTTATTATTGGTGATAATGTCCTGCCAAAGCTTACTTGCCGACACTAGCTCCATAAGAAGGTCTGCTAAATTCACTTTCCCTCGAGCTGACAAGCGGCTAATCGTAACCATTAGCTCATTTGGCCAATACTGATTCTCTTTACTTTGTTCTTGCCAGTATTGGGCGATATAACCTGAATATTGTTCGGGGCTAGTTAAGCCACACCGAATAAGGAAATAACGGCCTGCCATTGTTCCATTCATCGCCAACCACAAAATACCCATGTCTAAATTGCCACCTTGCTTTTTTGCTAGTGTACGGGCGTAAATTAAAAACTCGACAACATCAGCATCTAGATTATCGGCAAGGTTCTCACTATTTTTAACCCCTTCTTCTACACTGTATTTTAAATATTGGCTCATCCACAGCCAAAAAATGGCGATACTTGCAACGATTGCGGCAACACCACTAAGATTCGCTGGGCAAAAGCTGGTTAGAACGCACAGTAAAAGGTATAAAAATATTACTGCCAGCGAGGTATAGCTAAAGATTTTAAAAATAAAAGAACCTAATGCTTTTTGTCTGTGAAAAAGCTTTAGCGCCTGTGATTTTTCTAAATCAAATGTAGCCATTTTTTAAAAACCCTTCATTAGAATAAGCGCTATTACCACTGGCACGAAGAGCCACACAAACAGAAGCACCACGATAGCCAAAAAGCCAAAGAGAGCAGAAACAGTACCAATAAAAATTGTTATGGAACGGACCAAGAAACCAATAAGACGGCTTATGAAATTGTCCCATATTGCCTTAACAATTATGTCGAGACTTGCGTTTATTGGCACATAGGCATCCCTTTTCCAGGGTGCAAACAAAGTTTTTAGAAGCTCCACAACGGAAAAGTAAATGAGAATTTTTTGCCCAAACTGGTTTGCCATAAACCAATAATGACGAGGCATCGCCACAAGCCACCACCCTAAAAACCCACGAACGGACCTTTCTTGGTCACTCGGTTGCGCTATAGTCAAACCTCTCCTTTTGTATATATTATACCTCATATTGCAAAAATGGGTAATGTCCTCTATCGGCAGGCATTTCCCAAACTAAAAAGGCGCCTTAGCGCCTTTTTAGTTTTTCAGTTTCTATGTGGTTGCAAGAATAAGCTCCGAAAAAATTCGGAGACCGACCAGCTCTTATTGCCAAAAAGGCAAGAGAGCCGTCCTAATCTAATAGGAAATTCCTTTAGAAAGGAGGTGATCCATCCGCAGATTCCCCTACGGATACCTTGTTACGACTTAGCGCTCCTCGCCAACCCTGCCGTGGTACCCCTACTGGGGTACTTCGGGCATTGCTGACTCGGCTCACTTGACGGGCGGTGAGTACAAGGCTCGAGAACGTATTCACCGTGGCGTTCTGATCCACGGTTACTAGCGATTCCGGCTTCATGCAGGCGAGTTTCAGCCTGCAATTCGAACTGAGGCCAGATTTCAGGGATTAGCTTGTCCTCACGGACTTGCAACCCGTTGTTGCTGACCATTGTAACACGAGTGTTGCCCAGGGCATAAGGGACACGCTGATTTGACGTCATCCCCACCTTCCTCCCCGCTCAATAGGCGAGGCAGTCCTCAGTGAGACCTCCGACGTGATGCCGGAGTAACACAGAGCAAGGGTTGCGCTCGTTGACCGACTTAACGGGACACCTCACGGCACGAGCTGACGACAACCGTGCATCACCGACCTATTAGCTCCCGAAGGCACCCCCACGTTTCCGCGGGGTTCTAATAGGGTGAACCCTGGTAAGGTTTTTCGCTTATCGTCGAATTAAACCTCATGTTCCACCGCTTGTGCGAGCCCCCGTCTATTCCTTTGAGTTTTAGTCTTGCGACCGTACTCCCCAGGCGGCTGACTTAACGCGTTAGCTTCACTACAAGAAGGGTCGATACTCCCTATAGCTAGTCAGCATCGTTTACGGCGTGGACTACCGGGGTATCTAATCCCGTTCGCTCCCCACGCTTTCGCGCCTTAGCGTCTGAAATGACCTAGTAAGCTGCCTTCGCCATTGGTGTTCCTCCCGATATCAATGGATTTTACTCCTACACCGGGAATTCCGCTTACCCCTGCCATCCACTAGTTCCACAGTATCTCAACAAGGTTCACTGTTAGGCAGTGAGATTTATGTCAAGACTTATGAAACCGCCTACGCGCTCTTTACGCCCAATAAATCCGGATAACGCTTGCCACCCTCGTATTACCGCGGCTGCTGGCACGAAGTTAGCCGTGGCTTATTCCCATAGTACCGTCATAATCGTCCTATGGAAAAGAAGTTTACACTCCGAAAAGCTTCTTCCTTCACGCGGCGTCGCGGCGTCAGACTTTCGTCCATTGCGCACGATTCCTCACTGCTGCCACCCGTAGGTGTATGGGCCGTGTCTCAGTCCCATCGTGGCTGGTCAACCTCTCGGT
>JAGOOF010000019.1 GCA_017992655.1 Patescibacteria group bacterium | reverse complement strand
TCGACATTGATTTTGCAGACACGCACCGCCACGAAGTACTGGAATATGTGCGCAAAAAATATGGCGACGAAAAGGTAGCGGGTATTATCACTTTTGGTACTATGGCCGCCCGTGCAGCAGTGCGTGACGCAGGGCGCGCTTTGGGTATGTCTTACGGTGAAGTAGATCGTATCGCGAAATTAGTCCCTCCCCCTGTACAGGGGCGCCATATCCCTCTGAAAGTATCTATCGAAGAAAGCGATGAGCTAAGGGCAGTTTACAAAGCAGAGCCAGCCACAAAAAGGCTCTTGGATATGGCAAGTAAGCTAGAAGGCACAGTACGCCACGCTTCGCAACATGCGTGCGCGGTGGTTATTTCTCGCGACCCGCTTACCGACTATATGCCACTACAAAAAGCACAAAAAGGAGACGTGGAGCATGTAACGCAATACGCCATGGGCCCTGTTACAAGAGTGGGTATTTTGAAAATGGATTTTTTGGGGCTCACTAACTTATCCATAATTAGTCGCGCTTTAGAAATTATTGAAGCAGTGTGGGGGGAGAAAGTTGACATCCACAATATTCCTCTAAACGACAAAAAAACTTTTCGTCTTTTAGCACAGGGAAAAACAACCGGCGTTTTTCAGCTAGAGTCAAGCGGTATGAAGCGCTACATCCGCGATTTAAAACCGACAGAACTTGAAGATATTATTGCTATGGTTGCGCTTTACCGCCCAGGTCCTTTGCAGTTTATTGAATCTTTCATTAAGCGAAAGCACGGCCGTGAAGCTATTTCTTACCCTCACCCCTTAGCGCAAAAGGCGCTCGAAGCTACTTACGGCTTTCCTATTTACCAAGAACAGGTGATCCAAATTGCAAAAGATATGGCGCTTTTTACCGGTGGTGAAGCGGATACCTTGCGCAAAGCTATGGGAAAAAAGAAAATCAAGCTAATGGAAGAAATGAAGGTAAAGTTTTTGGCAGGCGCAAAAAACAATGGTGTCGCTCCCGCCGATGCGCAAAAAGTTTTCAAAGCACTCGAGGACTTTGCCGCTTACGGTTTTAATAAAAGCCATGCTGCATGCTACGCCCTAATTGCTTACCAAACTGCCTACCTCAAGGCGCATTACCCATCGGCATTTATGGCTGCGCTCATGACAAGCGACCTCAACAACAACGAACGGATCGCGGTAGAAATAGAAGAAGCAGAACAAATGGGCATAAAAACATTACCGCCCGATGTTAACGAAAGCTATATCGACTTTGGCGTGGTAGTCGATAAAGACGTTCCCATCCCCATAGAAAAACCAGAGCAGGCACCGAAAATTATCCGTTTTGGTTTAGCCGCCATCAAAAATGTGGGGCTTGGTGTGGCGCTGGGAATTGTGCGAGAGAGAAAAAGAAACGGCCAGTTCAAGAGTTTTGCCGATTTTATTTCCCGTTGCGCAAAACTCGAGCTAGAAGGAGGAAACTCCATTATTAATAAAAAAACTCTCGAGGCGCTGAGCAAAGGCGGGGCGCTCGATGCTCTCATTGAACGTAACCGTTGCCTAGAAAACATGGAACAAATTCTAAAATTTGCTACTGGTACCGCGCGGCAAGACAAAAATCAAATTGATTTATTTGGCGCCGGAAGCGGAGTGCCAGAGCAAAAATTGGAACTTGCCACCGCTAAACCGGCAGACGACAAACAAAGGCTCGCTTGGGAAAAAGAGCTTCTTGGCATGTACCTCTCCGAACATCCTCTTAAGAGTATCTCTTCCTACATCTCAACACACGCTAACACTATTGCAAGCCTCAAAGATGCCGAAGAAAATCAGCAAGTAACGGTGATTGGTATTATTACTAACGTGAAAAAAATAGTCACGAAAAACGGCCAATCGATGGCGTTTGTTGGCTTAGAAGATACTACGGGAAGTACGGAAATTATTCTTTTTCCGGGTGTGCTAGAAAAAGATGCTACCATCTGGGTAGCCGACAAGATTGTGGAAGTGGTAGGAAAAATAAGCACGAAAGACAATGCTATTAAAATATTGGCCGACAAAGGGCAGGCGCTGGATACTGCCAATCTGCCAAAGGATAAAAGAGACATTTTTGAAGAAATCGATTTAACAAATTCTGACCCCATTGAACTCAAAACTGCGCAAAACAATGTGGCAAGCAAACAATTGAAACAAAAAAAGAAATTAAAAGAATATGTGATTACACTGCCCCGGGGCGCGAAAAAAGACTTATTGGTTGCCATTAAAAAAGTGCTCGAAAACTTTACTGGCGAAATACCAGTTATTCTGAATGTTCCTCAAAATGGCGCCTTTGAAAGAGTCAAAACTAATGCTTGTGTAACACCTTCCAAAGAGCTAGACGAAGAACTCACCACCCTCCTCCACAGCCAGATTGAGTAGAGCTAAAGAGTACTGGGAGAGTTATTTTTGTGTGCGGCTTCTGTAATTAACTGCTGGCTTTTAATCGGATTCTCTACGTTGTGCACACGAAGAGCGGTCTTCCCTCCCGCTGTTTGAATTTTGATAGTACCATAACCAAAAGTAGTCGGGCCCATTCCATTTTGAAAAATGGTGGTGTTTTGAATGTTTTTGAGGGGCACTTCGCGCACCACTTTTGATATTAACTGCTTTTGTTCAATGCCGATAATGCGCTGGTTGCTTAAAACATAAACAGTGTTCCACCATAGGTACAATTTGTTGGCAATTAGCATGGCGCTTATAATGAGAGCGCCAATTATTAAGTTAATGCCAGTAAAACCACCGGGCAAAAGCAGGGGGATGAGTGAAAGAAAAATAATTACCACGACTAACATAGCCACTTTTCCCATGACCCAAGGGTGTTGGCGCCATACGTGCAAAACAACTTCATCGGGCCGTTGTCCGTCAAACGTGAATTCGCTTTTCTTTTTTTTCATCTTTCCTCCGTATTAAAACTAAAAATAACACAACCGCTATAGAGAGGATAGCGATTAATATCCACTTTGTTTTTCCAAAAGTAAAAAGCGCAAAAGCGCCGAAGAGCGCCGAAAGTGCCCAGATCACCATTACCGCCACAGGCATCGACATGCCTGCCTTCATAAAACGGTGGTGAATATGGCTTTGGTCGCTGGTGGTAAAAGGGTTTTGTTTGTTTTTTACACGGAAAAAGGCAACCACTAGCCCATCTAAAATAACCACTGCCAAAACCAAAAACAGTGTTGCAAGTTTTCCTCCGGAAATTACCGATAAAACAGCAAGCATGTAGCCGATCCACATTGCGCCACTATCACCCAAGAAAACCTTTGCGGGGTAAAAATTAAATAAGAGGCAGGCCCCAACGCAAGCAGAAGCAATAAAAGCGAGCATCGCCACCGCGGGCTGGTTAATACTAGGCATTAAGCTTAAAACTCCCAATACCACAAAACCGATTAATCCTATCCCTGCTGCCAGGCCATCCGCGCCGTCTATGAAGTTCATTGCGTTCATCATTCCCACCAACCAAAAAAGCAAGAGTAAATCGGCGATCCACACAAAATGGTACACTGCCGCACCAATAGTGATGTTTGTGGCATATTCTCTTAGGTTAAATTCTAGCCCGAAAGGATTATTAAGGTGAGTAATGCCGATACCTGCTCCTACTACAATTGCCCACACTACAAACTGGGCAATTAATTTTTGCCATGGCCTAAGGCCACGAAAATCATCGACCGCCATAATTATGGCTAGTACTAAGCCTCCCAAAAGGAGCCCCAATAAACGCTTATCAATGGAAACACCAAAAATTGCGAAAGGGAAGTTAAAGCCTGCGAATAAATCGGGGGAAAAATAATTTACAACCAGCACCACGGCCGTGAAACTTAAAACAATAGCGATTCCTCCTACCCGGGGCACAGGTTTTTTGTGGACATCTCTTTTTCTAATGGGAGGCATAAATATAGCGTGTTTTGTTGCGTATTTAACACTCGCTAAGGTGCCTAAAAGCGTCAGCAAAAAAGCACATATACTGGCCCCAATTAATTGCGCATTCATTGTCCCCTTCTTGCACGTAAAATGTTTTTACTCTCTCTCGTCTTGGGCGTAAACAACATCGCAGTCAACACGCTGGTAATCGAATATTTCATTTTTTTGGAAAAAACGCGCTATTTCTTCTTTTGCCGCTTCCTTCGAATCGGAACGGTGGACAATATTGTAACCTTGGCTCATGGAATAATCGCCACGAATGGTACCGGGCAACGCCTCCAACCCTTTTGTGGGGCCAGACATCGCGCACACCGCCATAACTGCATTATTGCCTTCCAGCACCAAGGCGAACACTGGTGCCCTTTTCATAAAATCTTTGTAGGGAGGGAAAAAGGGCTTATTGGCAATATGAGAATAGTGTTCGTTGATAATGGCATCATCGAGTTGCATCATTTTTGCACCCACAATTTTGAGCCCTTTGTTTTCAAAGCGTTCGATAATCTCTCCTACTATCCCTCTGTTAATTGCGTCTGGTTTAAACAATACTAATGTTTTTTCCACATTGCCTCCACTACTTATTATATTATTTATTAAAAATTGATACCAATTTGTCTTCCTGCTTTTTTTCTAAAGGGCCAAGCGTTGTAACCGCGATATTGCCACTTTTAAAAAGATCATGAGCTAATAATTGCACATCTTGGGCCGTTACTTTGCGGTACTGCTCCATTAATTTTTCGGGTTGTTTAATGTTTTTTTTGTAAAAATACTGGTCGGCCAAAAAAGAGGCAGTATTAAAGGAACCCTCCATTTCCATGGCGAGATGTCCAATAATATTTTCTCGCGCCCGCGTGAGCTCCTCTTTTTGCACCTTTTCTTTAACCAGTTTTTCGAATTGCTTTTTAATTACTGCAAGCGCTTCTTTCACGTGGCTTGTTCTCAAACCAGCAGATACAGAAAGAAGCCCGCTGTCATAAAAGCTATCTGCCGTTGCTCTAACATAGTAAGCGAGGCCCCGCCGCTCTCTAATTTCTATAAACAAACGGCTCGACATTTGCCCGCCTAAAATATTTGTGAGTACCTCAAGTACCGGCCAGCGTTTATCGGTAGAGGGAAAGGTGGGGATGTTAACTACTAAATGCGCTTGGTCTGTTTTTTTATAATTACATGTAGCAGTTGGGCCACTAAAATTGATTTGCGCTTTTTCAAAAGACGATCGTGAATCTGCTTTTTTATCATGCGAGAATGACTTTGCTACCGTTTTTTCCCACTCCACTTCATTGCCCTTGCCGGCAATAATGACAATAATATTTTGCGGAGAGTAATATTTTGTGCGGTAGTTAAGAATGTCCGCCCTATTTAATTTTTCGATAACGTTTTTTGTACCAATAATTTCTCTTCCTAAAGGCGTGTCGCCGTACACTTGGCGCTTGGCAAGGTCGTGCACGTAGCGGGCAGGCATATCCCAGTACATTTTCATTTCCTCGATTATAACACCACGTTCTCTTTTTATCTCTTTTTCTGGCAAAAGCGGGTTAAGGAGCATGTCGCTTAATATATCCCACCCTTGCGCGAACTTTTCACCCGCGATTTGCACATAAAACCCCGTTGATTCCTCGGAAGTGAAAGCGTTGTACTTTGCTCCCATGCCATCAAGCTCTTGTGAGATTTTAAAGGTAGAAGGACGCTTTTTCGTTCCCTTAAAAAAAAGGTGTTCCAGAAAGTGGGAAATACCATTGTTCTCTTTATTCTCATAGCGGCTTCCAACACGTACCAGTACTAAAGAGGTAACCGCTTGCGTGTCACGCAACGGAGCAGTAATTAATGTGAGGCCATTAGAATATTTTTTTACTTTGTAGTGGATCATTATTTACAACATTGTGCGCAAATTACTTACTCGCCCTTTCCACATACTGCCCTGTTTGGGTGTTCACGCGTACGATGTCTCCGTTTTTAATAAATAGCGGGGCACCAATTTTCACGCCCGTTTCTAACTCTACGGGTTTAGTAATATTACCCTGCGCGGTGTTGCCCCGCACCGCAGGCTCCGCATAAGTAACTTTTAAATCGACTTTTACGGGCAGTTGTACGTTTATTGCTTTTCCATCGAAGCTTATAATGTCGACTTCTGTTTCTTCTTTCAAGAAGTCGCCCTGTTTTCCAACGATTGTTTTGTTTAGGGAAATTTGGTCAAAATCGTCTTGTTTCATAAAGTGGAGTTTTTCTTGATCGCCGTATAGAAATTGCGCTTTGCTTCTTTTAATTTCCGCCTCGGGCAAGCTGTCGTTACCCTTAAGCGTTGTCTCATATACGGTTCCACTCACCAAGCCACGCATCTTTAGCCTTAAAATCGCGCCTCCGCGCCCTAACTTTGTGTGGTCACGCCCAATTACCACGCAGGGCTCATTAGACCATAAAACATTTGTACCAATTTGCATTTCGGAGATACTATAACTCATGTAAACACACCATTATACGGATATTGTAAAATAAATATCGGGCGTTAATTTGTCACTTACGCACATTTCTTATCTTTTCACGTAGGGAAGGAGTGCCAAAAAGCGCGCCCTTTTAATTGCCTCTGCCAACTTGCGTTGGTCTTTTGCGCTTAAACGGGTAGCGCTCGCAGGCTTAATTCTCCCCCAACGTGATAAAAACTTGCCAAGTGTTGCGGCGTCTTTGTAGTCGATAACTTTGATTGTCTTTTTAACTTTTTTCGCCATATTTCTCCTAAAATGGTATGTCGTCTAAGTCTATTGCTTCTTCTTCGCTTGTTTCTTTATTGTCTTTTTTTTCTTTAGAGGAACTTTCTTTTTTAGTTGTGCTATGTTTTGTTTCTTCTGCTTGTGCCGGTGCCTCGTCTGTATATTCGGTGGAACCTGCGGAACGAGGAGAAAGGCCGATGATATTTTCCGCGATTATTTCTGTTTTTTGCCGTTTATTGCCGTCCGGCGTTTCCCATGTTCTTGTCTGCAGGCGACCTTCAACATAAAGCTTGCTTCCTTTTTGAATAATTTGCTTACTAATACCTGCTAAAGCACCCCACGCTACCACCTCGTGAAATTCTGTTTGTTCCTGGAAATTACCTGTTTGGTCTTTCCAGCGGCGGTTAGTAGCAACCGCGAAGTTCGCAACTTCTTTGCCATTGGGAGTAAAACGGCTTTCTGGTGCGCGAGTCGCATTACCCAGTATCATCACCCTGTTTAAATTTAACATAGCACCGCCTTTATTCTTTTAGTAAGTCCTGCAATTTATTTTCTAATTGCTTAAGGCGCTCTGTATCTGATACCGCTTCTTTCTTTTTGGGAGCTGGCTTTTTCTTAAGCGGTGTTAATTCTTTTTTTGCCGTTTTTTTAATTGCTTCGTCGATTTTTTTCTTGGAAGTGGACACAGGCGTTTCCTTTGTTGTTTCAACAGGAGTTGCCTTTACTGTTTCTTTTTTTGCGTCTGGGACTTCTTCTGTAAGAGGCGCGGGTGCTTCTTCTGTTTCTTTAGCAATAACATCGTTCACTATTAAAAACCTTATGAGTTCCGGTTCTAGGAGCAATTGGCGGTTGAGTTTTTTAATTTTTGCTTTTTCTAGCTCAAAAACCACGGTCGCATAAAAAGCAGTGTTAAGCTTACGGATGGGGTAAACCAAATTGCGTTGCCCCCAAGGTTTAACCGAGCTAACCTTGCCCTCAAGATTTTCGATTGCGTTTTCTACTATCTTTTTGCCGTAATGCGCTTCATTTTCCAGCAAATAAGTAATTTCGTACTCTTCCATTTTTCTCCTGATTTATGGTTGCTAAAAGGTATTGTTCAGACTTATTGTAACAGATAAGCAGAAAAAATCAACGTTTATGACAGTTCTTGCTTTTTTACTGTTCGAGAGGCCCCGCTGAACGGGGTAAGCTATTCCCGTGAGCTGTATCCTTTCGCGGTAGTTCTCACTTCGTTCGAACAGTAAAGTTTTATTGTTCGAGGGGTAATCCCCGAGAACTATTTCTGTAAGTTGCCATCCTAGCGCGGTAGTTCTCACTTCGTTCGAACAGTAAGGGGACTATCGCCTGAGGTTATTTTTACTGTTCGAGAGAACTACGCGAAGCGTCATCTCGAGAACTATTTATCGTTAGTTTTTCTAAACGCAATAGTTCTCACTTCGTTCGAACAGTAAAATCTTATCGTTCGAGGTGTACTCGCCGAGAACTAAGAACCATCAGTTGATATCTAGACGTAATAGTTCTCACTGGGTACAGTTCGAACAGTAAAGAGAATAGTTTACCCCGTCCCCTTCGGAACGGGGTTCTCACTTCGTTCGAACAGTAAGGGGACTATCGCCTGAGGTTATTTTTACTGTTCGAGAGAACTACGCGAAGCGCCATCTCGAGAACTATTTGCCGTCATCCTTGCACTGACGCGGTAGTTCTCGCGTTGCTCGAACAGTATTAGGATCTGATACCTCAGGCATCTGGCTACAGGCATCCGACCTTTTATAATCCGTGTTGAGCTTGTCGAAACACGAACAGTAAAAGAACCCCCCCTGTTTTACAGGGGGGGAGATAGAGATGAGCGCGCGTTAGTTGGGCGTGGCGAACCACACCAAGGGGGAATGCTCGTAGCAGTTGTCGTGGTGGCGCGAGAGCCTGTCGATAGCGCAGAGAGAGGCGAGCGGTGAGTTGGTGCACTCTAGCCGCACTTCTCCCTCCCCATACTTCAGGAAGATCCCACCATGATCGTCGAACAGGCTACGGTCGTAGGGAGCGTGGTATTGCACCCAAAGAGCATAGGGTGCAAACACACTGTTTCCTGGCTCCACGTAGATGAAGGCGTTGCTTACCCGCAGGCCGAGCTCATCGTGGCCCGCAAGAAGCTTTCCCACAACCTGGGTGACCGCTGCCCACGGGCAGGGGCCAAGCCCCAGTTTTTCCGCAAAGTCGTGGAGAGTGACAGTCTTATCGAGGCGCGCCTCCACAACATTGTAAAAGCAGTTGTAGAAGTCGCCCATTGAGGCGGAGTAGAGCTTGCCACTGACACCACCACTATCGTGTACGAAGCGGGAGAAGGGTTGCTCCATACCCCTGATGCGCACGACAATGTCCCTTGGCGCGCAGGAGGAAGAGATTTCCCACTCCTGAAACGCCGAGACGTTCTTGTCGTAGGGAAGAGCAAAGGGCTCCCACAAGGGCATGACCATGCAGTACTGCCTGCTCCCCGTAGGATGGCTCCAAACACGCTCCCCATCAGACTGGATACAATCGCTACCATTCATCGGAAAGCTCCTCCTTTTCAAAGTGCTACGCCACAGCCAACCGCCACGTTGCGTTCTATTCCTTTTTAGCATGTTAACTGTACGTTCGCAACCTTTTTCTTGTAGCGATATTGTTAGTTTTTTTCCTGTTCGAGGTGCCCGCCCTTTGGGCGAGGCAGGCTTTGCGACCTGTGTTGAGCTCGTCGAAACACGAGAACTATCACCGCTGATACTAGAACTTACGTGGTAGTTCTCATTTCATTCGAACAGTATTGATCCCTTATCGTTCGAGATGCCTGTATCGAGTGCAACGAGATGCCTGTATCGAGTGCAACGAGATGCCTGTATCGAGTGCAACGAGATATACCCACCGAGAACCCCGCCGAACGGGGCAAGCTTTCTTTTTACTGTTCGAGGATTAATGTCCGAGAACTATTCCCGTAAGTTGCCATCCTAACGTGGTAGTTCTCACTCCGTTCGAACAGTAAAATCTTATCGTTCGAAGCGTATTCGCTGAGAACCCTGCACCATTCGGTACAGGGCAAGCCCACGCTGAGCGGAGCAAGCTATCTTTTTACTGTTCGAGGGGTAATCCCCGAGAACTATTTCCGTAAGTTGCCATCCTAGCGCGGTAGTTCTCACT
>JAGOOF010000018.1 GCA_017992655.1 Patescibacteria group bacterium | reverse complement strand
CCGCCCAGACGGAACGGGGTAAACTATCACGTCAGTCCTAGCATCAACAGCTCATAGTTCTCGAGATGGTAGCTCGCTACTCTCGCTACAATTCTCTCGAACAATAAAAAGCCATTACTGTTCGAACTGTACCCAGTGAGAACTATTGCGTTTAGAAAAAATAACGATAAATAGTTCTCGGGGATTACCCCTCGAACAGTAAAAATAACCTCTGGCGATAGTCACATTACTGTTCGAACGAAGTGAGAACTATCGGTCGGTTGCGGTATCAACGGCTCATAGTTCTCGAGATGGTAGCTCGCTACTCTCGCTACAATTCTCTCGAACAATAAAAAGCCATTACTGTTCGAGCAAAGCGAGAACTACCACGTAAGTATCAAGATAGCGAAAATAGTTCTCAGCGATTACCTCTCGAACAGTAAAAAGATAGTTTACCCCGCTCGGCGGGGTTCTCGAGATGACGCTTCGCGTAGTTCTCTCGAACGATAAGAAATATGCGCTTCGAACGGTAAAAACGCTTCCCCGAGCAGTAAAAAAATAGCAAAAACGGGTTATGTTATTGATTTTTCACCTCAACGTGTTATACTAAATGAGTAAAATATCTAATTTCTAAAGTATTATGTCTGAAATAATCGCAAGGCTAAACGCTTCTTTCGAGCGCAAAAATATTCCTGAAGTGCGTACTGGTGACCGTGTGCGAGTCCATCAAAAAGTACGGGAAGGAAAAAAGGAACGTATCCAGGTGTTCGAGGGGATTGTAATTAAGACTGCAAGTGGGCAAGGTGTTAACGGTTCTTTTACCGTCCGTCGTATTGCTTCGGGTGTGGGAGTAGAAAAATCATTTCCTTTGCATTTGTCCTCTATTGTTAAGGTAGAAAAACTCAAATCGGCTAAGGTGCGCCAGGCACGGATTTACTATGTTCGAAAAAGAATAGGCAAAGCTGCAAACCGTATGAAGGGCGAAAAGGCCTCCACGGGTCTGTGGGAAGAAGTGGCAGAAACGCCAGAAGAAGCACCTAAAAAAGTAGTAGAAAAAGAAGAAGAAAACACAGAAAAAGCGAGCGAAAAGACCAACAGCAAGCAGTAATAAACCTTGCCTCTAAAGGTTGGAGAGTGGCTTATGAGCCGCGACAAAAAGGACTTGGGTGATTGGGGAGAAGAAAAGGCCGCCAAATATTTGGCGGCTAAAAAATACCATATTTTAGGGAAAAAAGTGCGCACCGTTTGCGGAGAAATAGACATTCTGGCGCAAGAGAAAGACACTTTAGTGGTTGTGGAGGTAAAAACTAAAACATCTGCCGAGCAAGGAGCGCCAGAAGAAATGGTGGATTGGAAAAAGCAAAAGAAATTGGTACGATTGGCTCAAGAGGTAAACCAAAGATTTCCTCAATACGGTATTAGAATTGACGTTGTCGCTATTGAAAACCAACAGGTGCGCCACTACCCAAACGCGGTTCTAGACAATAGCGCAAAGATATAGCTTAAGGGAAAACATGGAAAAGCAACAAATTGTAACTAGATTCGCTCCTTCACCAACTGGCAAATTCCAGCTCGGTAATGCCCGCACTGCGCTTTTTAATTATCTTTTCGCGCGCCATAATAATGGCCGTTTTTTGTTGCGCATCGAGGATACCGACCGAGCGCGCTCGAGCGACGAGCATATCGAAGATATTCAAGAATCGTTACTTTGGCTTGGCCTAGTGTGGGATAACCGCAACAGCGAACACTACCAAAGCAAAAGACTTGCGCAGTACCAGGAAGTCGCGCGCAAGCTTGTTGCGCTGGGCCATGCCTACGAAAAAGAAGGGGCAATATATTTTAAGGTAAGCGGCAGCGGTGGCAAAAAGAGCGGGGAAGAAGATACCATTACTTTTACAGATTTAATTCATGGCAAAGTAGCGACAAAGCTCGCTTGCATCGAAGATTTTGTCATTTTAAAATCAGACAATTACCCCACTTTCCACTTAGCGGTGGTGGTGGATGATAATGACATGGGAGTAACGCATGTTATCCGTGGTGACGACCACCTTTCCAACACGCCAAAACATATTTTGCTTTACCGCGCGCTCGGCTGGCCCATGCCACAGTGGGGGCATTTGCCACTTATTCTCAACAAAGACAAAACAAAAATGAGCAAGCGGAAAGACCCCGTTTCTGTCCGCGAGGATTTTGCGCAAAAAGGTTACTTACCGGAGGCGCTTGTTAACTACCTTGTCCTTCTTGGCTGGAACCCTAAAACCAACGAAGAGTTTTTTAGCCTCGACGAGCTAATCAATATTTTCGATTTAAAGAATAGCCAAAAAAGCAACGCAGTTTTCGATATCGAAAAATTACAACATTTCAATAGCCACTATTTGCGCAAAATTCCGCTTGCGCAAGTTGCAAATTCCGTGGCACCCACCATTAAAGCAAAATTCGGCCTTGAAAAAATCGATAGCGCATATTTGCAAAAAGTTTGCGCTTTACTTGTGGAGCGGGCAAAAACAATGGCCGATTTTAGCGAAGAGGTAGGCTACTTCTTTGCTACTCCAAAACTAAATTACCAGGACATTATTTTCCGCTCTTCCACCTTAGAAAAAACAATAGCCGGCCTTAGCGAGGCACTGAAAAAATTAGAGACGCTAGGCGAAAAAGGTTGGGCAATGCCGGCAGAGCTTCAAAAACACTTGAGTGATGCTGTTAAAACTGGTGGGCTAGGCAATGGTGATGTTTTTTGGCCGGTGCGCTACGCCCTTTCCGGGGCAATAAATTCTCCTAAGCCGGAAGATTTGCTCTATGTCTTGGGGAAAGAAGAATCGTTGCGCCGTATAAAAGTGGCGCTTGATTTATTGCAATGAAAAAAATGAAAGTTATGCAAATTGTAGGCGAGAAAACAATGGCGGGCGTCGCTCGCCATGTTCTTTTATTGAGTAAAGAATTAAAGAAAAGGGGGCACGATGTAAGTGCCATAGTGGCGCCCGGACCGGTGGCGAACCAATTTAAAAAAAATAAAATTCCGTGCTATAGTGTTAAGTTCAAAGCGTCTCTTAACCGCCG
This sequence comes from Patescibacteria group bacterium, assembly GCA_017992655.1. GTDB lineage: Bacteria > Patescibacteriota > UBA1384 > UBA1384 > UBA1384 > UBA1384. Next base: position 6,866 of record JAGOOF010000018.1, on the reverse strand, counting down.
TTTGTACCACAAAGTGCGCGATATTATCGCCTCCATTAAGCCAGACGTTGTTCATTGTCATGGTAATAAAGCAGGGTGGCAGGGCCGTTTAGCAGTACGTCGCTTGCCTAAAATAGCGGTGGTTTACAGCGAATACCACTTTACAAAAGATTTTAACATTAGCAACCCTGTTTGGCGCGAATTTCACCTGCGCTCCATGGCCTTACTCGACCAGTTCACCGATATTACCATTGCTACATCGCCCTCTATTAGGCGTTATTTAATCAGTAGGGGATTAAGTCGGCGCAACAGAACAGTGGTTCTCCCTTGCCCTGTAGATCCTCTTTTTTTAAAAAATAAAAGGTACAAAAAACCGGAAGAAGTACCACAAATTATTGGCGCTATGGGTTCACTTAACCCCCACAACGGCTACTTGTGGCTCTTGCAAGCCCTTTTCTTAATGCGTAAAGAAGACAAGCACGGCAATTGGCGATGCCAAATAATTGGCGATGGCCCTCTGAAAAAAACAATACGCAAGAAAATAAAAAAATTAAAACTCACAAAGCATGTCGATATGTTCAACCCTGTTTCTAACCAGCTTAGCACAATGCGCCACTTTACGTACTATGTGCAGTACTCGACATCAGAATCCACCGGCGCGCGCCTGTTAGAGACGATGGCCTTAGGCGTGGTGCCAGTGTGTAGTAACAGAGGAGCTCTTACCGACATAGTGGAAAACAACAAAAACGGCATAGTTGTTCCTTTGGGGCGCCCAAACGAGCTTGCTTTGGCTCTGCAAGATCTCATTAAAAATAAAAAAAAATACGACAAACTGTCCGCTAATGCAAGCGAAACAGTTGCCGATCATTATGCCCTTTGCGATATTGGGGAACGCTTAGAACTTACCTACCTAAAAGCCCTAAGAATCCGCCACTTTAAGCGGGGTAGGGTGCGTTAGAATATCGTTACTTTTTCTCGGTTTTTTCCGTTTTCTCACTTGTCACTTCTTTAGGAGCGCTTGCCTGCTTTTTGCCTTTGTTGTAGTTAGAAAAGGCAAAGATATAGACAATCTCTAGTATCCCAAGCGTGTTGAAAATTGTTAAAGCAATGTACCAGCCAAGGTGTTCGTTGCGTGCCGCGCGCCACAGCGCCCATGCTTTCCACACCCCTGCCCACAATACTAATAGAAGAATCACAAACCAGCCACCTGCTATCGCCGCTAAAAACGTGGGTTCCGATAGTCACATTACTGTTCGAACTGTACCCAGTGAGAACTATTTCGTTTGGTGTGATACTGGCGGTAAATAGTTCTCGAGATGGTAACTCGCTACTCTCGCTACAGTTCTCTCGAACAATAAAACTTTACTGTTCGAGCAAAGCGAGAACTATTCTTTCGTCTGATGTGATACTAACGGGAATAGTTCTCGAGATGACGCTTCGCGTAGTTCTCTCGAACGATAAGAAATATGCGCTTCGAATAGTAAAAATACTGCATGCAAAAAAGAGTATAATAGAAAAGTAACTTATAAAAATATAATATATGGAGGGTTCGGGCTGAAGCCCGATGAATTGCATGAAAAAAATAGTTAATTGGCTGTTAATGTTGTCGGTTGTGTTTTTATCATTTGGCAGTGTTTACGCAGCAGAAGGTGAATTGTTTGCGAAAAACACAATTCTCTCTGAAGGCTATCTCTCGTTAGATTCTACTTCAACGAGAGCGCAGACATTTACCGCGGGAGTAGATACCATCACCAGCTTTAGCGCGTACTTAAGAGATAGGGTTGCTGGTTCTACTATTGTTGCCTACCTTATTAACGAATCATCAAAAGAAGTAATGGCAGAAGACTCTGAGCGTATGGATGGAGGAGATGGTTGGGAAGAATTTGTTTTTAACACTGCACTGGACAAAGAGTCAGTTTACCGCGTTAAAATATTGGTACCGAATGTGGCAAATGTAAAGTGGGTTTATTCTAACGATAACTACCCCGGAGGCATGAGGTACTACGGTGAAAATACATACGCTGAGGATAGCGATTTGGTTTTCCAAGCATGGGGAACTAATGACCCGGTTGCGCCCGACGAGCAACAAGCGCCCCCCGTGCCAGAAAGTAGCGACCAGCCGTCTTCTGACACAAATGTTAGTAGTGCAGAGGCGCCAGCTACCACTACCTCAAGTGCCATTGCCAAACCAACTGAGCTAGTCGCAACACTAAACACAGGCGCGGTTGATCTTGCTTGGAAAAAATCCGCTACAGCGGATATAGATGGCTATAAAGTTTTCCGCAGTGAAACGGCAGGCAAGAACTTCACAAAAATTGGGGAGGTAGGAAAAAATGTTCTTACATTTTCCGACACCAACACCCAAAGTGAAAAAACATATTATTACATAGTACGCGCCTACAAGGGGATGCAGGAATCGGCAAGCTCTAACGAAGTATCTATTACCCTTCCTTCAGACGATGGCCTTGTTTTAATCAGCGACCTTAACGAAGGCGCGGAGGAAGAAAAAGGGATGTCTTTGCTCTGGAAAATCCTTATCCCGCTAATCATTATTATCCTAGCGGTTGTTGGATATCTTGCATACAAGAAATACAAGGCAAAAAAGAGCAAGCAAAAAATTAACCCCGTACCACCGGCCACGCCAAAGCCGTAAAGATCTTATCGTTCGAGTAGTATGTTTTTACTGTTCGAGAGGCAATCCTCGAGAACCCCGCCCCCTCTGAGGCGGGGTTCTCGTTCCGTTCGATTTTTACCGTTCGAGAGAACTGTAGCGAGAGTAACGAGTTACCATCTCGAGAACTATGAGCCGTTGATACCGCAACCGACCGATAGTTCTCACTTCGTTCGAACAGTAAGGGTCTTATCGTTCGAGGGGTAATCACCGAGAACCCTGCACCATTCGATGCAGGGCAGGCTCTGCACTATCGATGCAGGGCAAGCCCGCGCTGAGCGGGGCAAGCTATCTTTTTACTGTTCGAGGGGTAGGTTTTACTGTTCGAGAGAACTACGCGAAGCGTCATCTCGAGAACTATTCCCGTTAGTATTACATCAGACGAAAGAATAGTTCTCACTGGGTACAGTTCGAACAGTATTGGAGGCAACGGATAGTTCTCACTCCGTTCGAACAGTAAAGTTTTATTGTTCGAGGAATGGAATGACGAGAACTATTGCCGTGAGTTTTGCACTGACGCAGTAGTTCTCATTTCATTCGAACGGTAATAGAGGTCACGGATAGTTCTCGCTTTGCTCGAACAGTAAAATCTTATCGTCTCGTGGCTATTTGTTTTGCAATAAAAACAACAAAGAATGCCAAACATAGCACAGTAGCTACAATAACAGAGGGATACTGGCCGTTAAAGCCACCTGCGGAAAGATGTTTAAGCAATATGCCACCATACGCCCAAACCAGCACTAGGCCATAAGGAAAACTTTTATCTTTGCGCATGCGCAAAATACCAATAAGCGCGCCCACCAGCAAAATAATGGCTGTCCAAATGTGCTCGGCAATGCCGAAACCATTCCACTCCATTTTCACTAAAAACACAGTTATATTGGCAATCGTAGCAACGGTAATCCAGCCAAAGTAAACAGCAAAAGGGGAGGCAATAAGGAGCTTGTCCCACTTTTTAAGTTCTTCTTTGCTAATTGCGTCTGCAATTTTAATAAGCAATAGCAAAAGTATGGCCATAAAAAGCACGGAAAGGGCAATGTAATCGTAGTGCCAAGCAAAGATCCACACACTGTTGGCAATTGAAGTGGCAATAAACAGAGGGTTTATTTTGTTAAGAAGCGCCTCGTTTTTACCTGCTCCTTTTGTAAACTGGTAAACGACATAGCCCGCTAAAAGCAAATAGATTACGCCCCAAATAGAAAAGGTAAGGCCAGCAGGAGCGAATAAGTTGGGGTAAGAATCGGATATTTCTCCCGTTGCGCGGTTGTTAATGGGGAGGATGTTTGCCAACGAGTTAACCACCACCATAACAACATAGGCAAGTAATGCGACAACCTTCGCAAATGTATTTTTCATAATCTCCTTCTTTTGAATCAATATCTTTTAATTAGCGAACTAGTAGGGAACGATCAATATTTCTTCACGCGATTCTGCTATAGACTGTAGAATTTTTTTATATATTTGATATTCACTGCTTTCTATTTCTCCCGCAAACGTCGTTGCGGCTACACAGCTATCATCACTCCTTAAAACGTTGGAGTATACAACTGCTGTTCCGATATCACCAGCAGGGCTATTTTCTTGTAGTTGGCCATATTTTTCTTTAATGATTAATTCTGACACCAACGACTGGTATTCTACTAGTTGCTCGCGCCCAAGCCAGCTAAGGTTAAGATCAGGACATTCCGCGTCCATTGCTTCCGGATATTTTATTGACATGGTCATGAAATGAGAGTTTATTGGTTCTGCTCCTTCTGTTATTGTGGAACGGCTATCGTTTGCATCTACGAACTGTAGATAACCTTTACTGTCGCTATTGTTACCATATTTATCGATTATTTTTAAGCTAGCGGGGTATTTGAAACTAATACCCAGTTCATTGTTTTCGTAGGTTTTCCAGCCAGCGTATTCGTTGGTGGCGGGAGGCGTAGCCTCCGTTTCTTCTACTGCGGGCGGTGAACCAACTTGGCTTTCAAGCTCGGCAATTAGCTTCCTTTGTTCGCTTACAACATACAAAGACATGCCAATAATTAGCACAAGTGTAACTACTAAAAGTAGCCACACCCACCATTGAATAAAAAACTTTTTCTCCGCCATATTTTTTTCTTCCACTGTGAACTCCTTTTGTTCATTTTATCAAAATAATATCACAACTCATAAATAATCTGTGCTAATTCGGCCACAAGCTTTTTTAGTATTCGGGGAGGCGCTCCATGGAGGAGGTAAGAGTTTCGTTTTCGTAGTAAAACGCAATTTCAATGGAGGTGGTGTTGCCGGCGCGGGTAATGTTGACGTTGCCGGTAAAATCAGGTTGTTCAATGTTAAGCCAACCGCCTGAGCCATCGGCAGAAACACCATTGCTACCCAAGCTCCAGCTGTTAAGCTCCGCTAAACTTTTGTAATAATCGGACACTTTATCAACCGGTTCGATGGTTGTCATCTGCAGTGTGAGTTTTTGTCCCGCGTTTGCGTTGTAGTAAGGCTCGGCAATAGTTGCCCCTGGGTAAAGGAACGCGTTGGAAAGGGCGCGTGTTTTTTCGGTGGATTGGTCGCTGGCGGTGTTTGTGCTTTGCGGTGTGGTGGTTTTTTCTGTTTTTAGCTTGTAAACAAAAAAGGCAACAAGAGCAAGAAGCAATACAAACAACACAATCACTAGCGCAATGAGTAGCTTTCTTTTTTTATCTTCTTCCATGGTTCCTCCAATTCATTTTTTTAATTTATTTTATTGTGCCTATCTTCCCGCATTTTGCAAAATAATTGTTTTGCTGTTTGTTTGCCCCTCTGTCACGTCTATTTCCGTTTCTCTTGGTACCTGGAAATTTTGGGGGAAGTTTATTGTGTTAAAGAAAACATAATAGTGGCCCGGCTTTAAGTTGAATGTTGCAATACCATTTGCGTCTGTTTTTCTTACCCCGTCGGCGGTGGGTGGCTCGTTCTCGCTTGCTACATCTACTTCCAAATTAGAAACAGGCTGGTTTGCGTAATCTAACACGGTTACTTTTAGCTCGCTATCGCCCTTTATGCTTTTTTGCCCCGAGAGTAAGCCACTAACGGGAAAGTAACTCCCCAATACATAACCGCCCACAAAAAGGGCAAGAGCAAGAGCAACAAGGCCAACTATTTTCATTTTCCTCCTTGTGTATTTGCCTCAATTATAGCATATTATTGTGTTATAATTATGGCAACAAAAGGAGGTAGGGTGAAAAGTACTATATTAGTGCTGGTAGGAGCGTTGGTTTTGACAACGGTAGGCGTGGGGGCGTTTGGCTTTTGGGAGGCGCAAAAAGTAAAGAAAGTGGGGGAGGAACTTGCACAGATTACGGGCAATTCTCTGGAAATTGAGGAAGTGCGCCAAAACGATGAAAGCGTTAATTTGGCAGGGTGGGAAAGTTTGGCGCAAAATGCAAATAACACTAGGCAGGCGCTAGAAAAATTAGAAAATATGCCGAGTGGCATTAGAGAAAATACCAACCAATACTATGGCGCGCAGGCAGAAGATCGCTACAGAGAGGCGCGCTATTTTCAGGCAATGAGCGAAATGCAACAAAAGCTCGATTTAAAAAGCGAGGAGCCGAAAAGCAAAGGGCAAGTAGAAACCATCCAAAATGAATTTGCTCGCATTAGAGTACAGATGAATGGAGAAAATATGGCGCTTGGGCCACAGTTTAACGAGGCGCACGACGCCATGGAAAAAGAGGCCAATGCGTACGGCGAAAGTTTGTCTGCGCTTGTAAGGAATATGAACAGTGGCAGTGAGCCAACCCGCTTAAGGGTGGCGGGGCTCGACAAAGCAATAGACGATTTAAAGCAAGAAATTGCCAATTCTCTTAACGAGTGGGTAGCTCTAGCACACACAATAAATGAAGAAATTGCGAAGCTCGAAAATGCCTCTTGGCGCTGGCCGTTTTAGACAAGCATATTTTACTGTTCTCATTCCTCTTGACTTTTACTGTTCGAGAGAACTACGCGAAGCGCCATCTCGAGAACCCCGCTGAGCGGGGCAAGCTATCTTTTTACTGTTCGAAGCGTAATCGCTGAGAACTATTTATCGTTATTTTTTCTAAACGCAATAGTTCTCACTGGGTACAGTTCGAACAGTAATGTGACTATCGCCAGAGGTTATTTTTACTGTTCGAGGAATGGAATGACGAGAACTAAGAACCATCAGTTGATATCTAAACGTAATAGTTCTCACTTCGTTCGAACAGTATTGGAG
>JAGOOF010000017.1 GCA_017992655.1 Patescibacteria group bacterium | reverse complement strand
AAAGTATTGAGTATATTTTAATAGTAAAGGAATTGAAAGCCAGAGCCACGACGGTGGCGAGGCGGGGTCGCGAAAAATTCCAGCAGGAATTTATTTGTGACCAATTCCTGCCGGGGGTACCATTCGACTTCCAGTTGCCCAGCAACTTGAACGCTCATGGTCTTCGACCATTCGACTTCCAGTTGCCCAGCAACTTGAACGCTCATGGTCTTCGACCATTCGACTTCCTATTTGTTCAACAACTGGAACGCTCATGGTCTACGACCACAACAAAGTATTGAGTATATTTTAATAGTAAAGGAATTGAAAGCCAGAGCCACGACGGCTATTTTTTTTTGCTGTTTGCACGTTACGAAACTATATATTACTGTTCGAATGAAATGAGAACTACCACGCTAGTGCACAGGCAACGGCAATAGTTCTCGGCGAGTACGCCTCGAACAGTAAGGGGTCAATACTGTTCGAACTGTACCCCAGTGAGAACCCCGCCCTAAAGGGGACGGGGTAAACTATTTCGTTTAGTGTAATATTGGCGGTAAATAGTTCTCGAGATGACGCTTCGCGTAGTTCTCTCGAACAGTAAAATCAATACTGTTCGAACGAAGTGAGAACTACCACCTTAATGCAAGAGTAACGGTCTTTAGTTCTCGTCATTCCATTCCTCGAACAGTAAAAATCGAACCCAGTGAGAACCCCGCCCCTAAGGGGACGGGGTAAACTACCACGTAGGTTATAGTATCAGAGGTTGACAGTTCTCGGTGGCTACACCTCGAACAATAAAAAACCATTACTGTTCGAGCGGGAGCGAGAACTATCGGTTGGTTGCGGTATCAACGGCTCATAGTTCTCGAGATGACGCTTAGCGCAGTTCTCTCGAACAGTAAAATCAATACTGTTCGAACGAAGTGAGAACTACCACGCTAGTGCACAGGCAACGGCAATAGTTCTCGGCGAGTATATCTCGTTGCACTCGATACAGGCATCTCGAACGGTAAAGTAACGGCAATAGTTCTCGGGAATTATCCCTCGAACAGTAAAATCAATACTGTTCGAACTGTACCCAGTGAGAACCCCGCCCTAAAGGGGACGGGGTAAACTATTTCGTTTAGTGTAATATTGGCGGTAAATAGTTCTCGAGATGACGCTTCGCGTAGTTCTCTCGAACGATAAAACCTTTACTGTTCGAGCGGGAGAGAGAACTATCGGTCGGTTGCGGTATCAACGTCTCATAGTTCTCGAGATGACGCTTCGCGTAGTTCTCTCGAACAATAAAAAACCTTTACTGTTCGAGCGGGAGCGAGAACTACCACGCTAGTGCACAGGCAACGGCAATAGTTCTCGGTGAGTATATCTCGTTGCACTCGATACAGGCACCTCGAACAGTAAGGGGTCAATACTGTTCGAACGGAGTGAGAACTACCACCTTAATGCAAGAGTAACGGTCTTTAGTTCTCGTGTTTCGACAAGCTCAACACAGGTCGCATAGCCTGCCTCGCCCAAAAGGCGGGCTCCTCGAACAGTAAGAAGATAGTTTACCCCGCTTGCCGTGGGCTTGCCCCGCCCCAGGCGGGGGTGGTTCTCGATCCTGAACAATAGAGTATAGTAATCGGGCGTTAAGATAGTATAATAACGGTAAAACGGGGTGTAGCGCAGTGGTAGCGCGCATCGTTCGGGACGATGAGGCCGGCGGTTCAAATCCGCCCACCCCGACCAATTCGTTTTATAAATAAATCTATAGCTAAAAAGTGAAAGCCCCTCTTAAGAGGGGCTTGAGTGGGAGATGAGGTCTATTTGTCGTCGACAAACGCTACAAGGTAATGCGCCCGTCCTTCGGGTGCCCGTTCGAGAGAAATAGGCCTCGAGTAGATCCAGGGGTTTACAATGGCCGGAATGTAAACCGACCTTTGCAGGCACCGGTAACGGGTGCCTGGGAAGAGGTAGAATGTTCTTACATCTGCCTCCGGCAAAGGCCTTTCCCTGGGGGGAAGTGCTAGGCACATACGCCTGAGCGTGTAAGCACACGCATCGGGCGCGAACCTAACCCCTCTGTGTGTATAGGCGACGTGCTCAAGGCACGCCTCAATCGTGCGGTACTGGCCAGGAGAGGAGATATAGGCGAGGTAGATGGTTGTATCTTTTCCTACCTCGACTTCTGACTCAACCTCCCATTCGGCCGGGTTGTCTAGCGGCACGATGCGCTTATCTTCCGGCATTTCTACTACACTAATCGTAAACTGGCGGTAGAAATCCTCGTGCCGAGCTACCTCGGCCACTATCCCATTGCGTCCATGCCCATTGCGTCCGTGACTCCACGGAACTATCACGCTCACTCCTCCTTTTTCCGGCACCACGATTATCTTATGCTTTTTTTAAAAAAAGTCAATCACTATTTTTACAAAATTTTTTATTTGTTATAATAAACTTATGGCTAATCATAAAGTCGAAATATCGATGTCAACTATTGTTAAGACTATCGCCCTTGTTTTGGGTTTGTGGTTTGCTTATTATTTACTCGATATCATCGTAATGCTTTTTGTGGTGGTTTTGCTGGCCGTGGCAATTGAGCCTGGTGTTGCCCGTTTGAGCAAATGGGGTATTCCCAGGGTCTTAAGCATTTTAATCGTTTTTCTTGCCATAATTGCCGGTTTGGGCCTTGTTGTTTACATTGTTATACCGCCATTAGTTTCACAGATTGGGGAGCTCGCAAATAACATTCCAGTTTACATCGATAAATTTACCGATTTTTCAAACAACTATAATACTAAGGCCTCGCAACAGATTTTAAATACCATATCAAACAGCTTAGACAACCTTACTAACGGTGTAATTGGTGCTACTATTACTCTTTTCGGCGGGCTGGTTACCGCACTAACAATTGCCACTCTAACTTTTTATTTGCTACTTGAAGAAAGGGGAGTGCGTAAGGCGATTATGAACGTTTTGCCCAGCCGTAACAGGGAAAAAGTTGCGGAAATGGGGCAACGAATTGGGTTAAAAATTGGCCACTGGCTACGGGGGCAACTCGTTTTGATGGTATTTATTGGCACCATTATCGGCGTTTGCATGTGGGCAGTTGGGGCGCCTTACTCACTTGCTTTAGGGGTAATAGCAGGCATGCTTGAGTTAGTACCAGTATTAGGCCCAATTATTGCCGCCGCGGTTGCCGTTGCCCTGTCTTTTGCCGTTGGTGCGCCGATATGGATGTTGGTTGTCATTGTTGCAGTGTTTGTAGTGGTTCAGCAAATAGAAAATCAAATTATTGTGCCAAAGTTGATGCAGAAGGCAATCGGCGTTTCCCCCATCGTCATAATTATTGCTATTATAGTTGGTGGCCGTTTGCTAGGGGTAGGAGGAGCAATTTTAGCTATCCCGCTAGTGGGCATTTTGTCGGTGTTATTGCAGGAGTATCTACGTATGACAAATCGAGAAGAGCAATAACTAAAAGAACTTCTAGGGAGGGTTTTTGTTTTCAGAGCACAAAGAAACTGTACAAACAGCTGTATTAGATAGGAAAATCGCGGCGATCCAGAATTCCACGCGCACCTCTATTCCCATGATGGTGCCGACTCATGAGTGGCTTCGTCAGCGTTCACCTGGCTATTACCAATGGCACTTGAACCCTTACTCTAACACCATTCACTGGGCAGCACTGGGAGTGACTGTTTTGGGCATGGTGGTAGGCGTCATTCTTTCGTACTATGTTTATTAAAAAATACTCCTTGCGTGAGTATTTTGGTGGGCCCGGGTGGGATCGAACCACCGACCTCATCGATGTCAACGATGCGCTCTACCACTGAGCTACGAGCCCCAATTACACAACAAGCCACAAATAAATTAAACTTACCTTTCCTTGGTAAAGGTTACCATTTGTACCGAGGTTTGTCGATATTTTAGCGTACTCTATAAAGGAAAATTTTTGTTTTTACACTACTGGCCATAAACGTACGGACTGGCTTTAACCCCGCCAAAGGAAAGCCACGGCTTATTATTAAAGTGCCCGGCTTGCATTCCTCTTTAATTTTTGTTTCTAATGTTTTTAATATTTTCGGCAATAAATAAACAAACACTACTGTAGCATCGGAAAGTTTTGCCTCGAACACAGAGGCATAATTTATGCGTGCTTTTTGCCCCATTAAGGCGGTTTTTATTTTTGAAAGCAGATAGGGGGATGGACTAATTTCGTAACCTATTGCGGTAGCACCATAATCTTTAACGGCCGATACAAGCATGTTGCCACTGCCAGAACCCAAATCGATTAGCGTGTCTTTTTTGCCTACACCGGCATGGTGCAGAATTTCTTTACAGAGAGTACGTGGGGTGTGGACGGGAGGTGAACCACCGACTATGGCAATAAGGTTGGAAAAAGCCCACAATGCCACAAAAAAAACAAAAACAATAAATATTATTATAAGCGCGGTCATATCCAATATGGTAAACTATAAATACAGTCTTATCAAATGTATAAGGAGGCGATTGTTTTGGGCTACTGCTTCTCCTAGTGAAATAGAGCAAAGGTTGAAAACCGACCTGGAAAGAGGCCTTTCTTCGGTTGTTGTGAAAAGAAGAAGAAAGAAGGTGGTTGAAATTGGCGACACGAATAAGACATTCTCTCTTTTAAAAATAATTTTGCACCAGTTCACTAACCCCCTTGTTTATTTACTACTTGTATCGGCGACGGTGTCAGTGCTGATCGGACGTCCGAAAGACGCATATTTCATTTTAATAATAGTTTTTATTAATGCGATATTCGGTATTATCCAAGAAAAAAAAGCAGACAACGCCCTTAAGGCCTTGCGCCATATTGTGCCCGACAAAAGCTTGGTCGTAAGAAATGGCAAAGCAATTGAGGCCAATACTGACTCAATTGTCCCTGGCGATATTATTATTTTGTCGGAAGGGCAGAAAGTGCCAGCAGATGCCCGTGTTATTTATGGTGCCGATTTGGAAGTAAGCGAGGCGGCATTAACGGGTGAAGCGATGGCGGTACCTAAGACAAGTTCCCCTCTTTCTCTGGCGGGCAATGAAACAGTCATGCAGAAAAATATGGTATTTTACGGCAGTTCCGTGGTGGCCGGCCACGGGCGGGCTGTGGTTGTGGCGGCAGGGGATAAGGTTCGTTTTGCCAGTACTCTGGCCAGAGCAAGCGAGCGCAAAAATGAAAAAACACCGCTGGAAAAAGAAGTGGCGTGGCTTGCGAAATTAATTCTAATTTTCGCGGCCGGGGCAGCCATTTTAGTATTTATTGCCTTTTTATTGACAACCCTTAATTTGAAAGAGTCACTGGTCTACCTGATTAATTTGTTTGTTGCAGTAGTGCCGGAGGGTTTGCCGATTGTCGCTACGTTAACACTGGCGGTTGCGGCTTTTAGAATGGCGCGTAAAAAGGTTATTACACGGCGTTTAATCGCCGCTGACATGCTCGGAAACGTTGATTTAGTTTTAGTGGATAAAACTGGAACAATTACCACAGGTAAGATGAGAGTGCGCCAGGTGTGGGCAAATGGGACGTTGTACGACGTAAAGGGAAATAATAAGTTGCGCCTCTGGGAAAGCGAAGGAAAAGTTGCGAACAGTAAGGAAATTGAAGAGCTATTAATTACCGGTGTTATGGCCAACAACTCGCACTTGGTTTATGGCATCAATAGTAAAGATAGCGGTGGCGATAATGTGGAAATTGCCATACTTAACCTTGCCTACAAACTAAACCCTTCTCTTAATGGGAGAAAATGGCACCGTATCGACGAAGTTGCCTTTTCCAGTAAGCGCAAACTCATGGCTGTCTTGGCAAAAAAAGATAAAGCAGTGGAGATTTTTGCTAAGGGGGCGCCAGAATTGATTGTGCGCAAAGCGGGGAAGATTTTAAACGGGGGCAAAGAGGTGCGTCTTACCCAGGCGTTGCGCGATGATTTCAACTCGCAATACCTCCGCTTGGCGCGCAATGGCTATAAAGTAATCGCTTTGGCGCGCAAAAAAGTGAGTGCAAGTAAAAGTGAACTTAGCGAAAAGGACCTCGCTGGCCTAACGATCTTAGGTATTTTCGCGATAGAGGATAGTGTGCGCCAAGACGTGGCATCTACCATAGAGGAGTTAGAGGATGCAGGTATCGAGATAAAATTAGTAACGGGAGACCATGCTTCTACTGCATTTACTGTTGCTCGTGAAGTTGGCATTGCAAATAATAAGGATTTTATAGTCAAGGGAGATAAAATTAGTGGCTTACTAGCCGCCCACCGTAATGACGTTTTAAGAAGTGCTAAAGTTTTTGCCCGGATGTCGCCAGAGAATAAATTTGAGCTGGTGGAATATTATAAAAAAATGGGGAAAAGCGTTGCGTTTGCGGGTGATGGGGTAAATGATGCCGCCGCTATTAAAAGTGCTGATGTTGGGATAGCGCTTTCTGGCGAGGGAGGAGAGGTAGCTCAGCAGACTGCTGATATCGTACTTTTAGACAATAATTTTAATGTTCTTGCTCAAGGGTTAAGAGAGGGTAGAACAGTGTGGCAAAACTTACGAAAAGTTTTATTCTTTTTAATTTCTACCAATATCGCGGAGTTTATCGTCATATTTTTGGCACTTGTTTTAACTCTTCCCTCCCCGTTTAGTGCGATACAGATACTGTGGATAAATTTAGTAACAGACACGGTTGCCGATGAGGCATTGGCGCTAGAGCCACCTGAAAAAAAATTATTGAGGCAAAGAAACCGCCGTTTAATTTCTCCGCTTGTTTTACGGCGGATGGCAGTTGCCGCGCTTTGGCAGATCGCGTTGATAATGGCGATTTATTTTTGGGCACTTGGTAATTTTGATGCCGCCATGGTTAGTAGTTTTACGTTCGTAACACTTGTTAGTGCGCAGATCTTTAATTTACTGAATGCCCGCTCTCTTAGCCAATCTTTCTTTAACTACCTAGAAACAAAAAACTACTGGTTGCTACTTGCGATTGCGCTAACGGTCGCGTTGCTTACTGCCTCAATTTATTTCCCGCCTTTGTCAGGCTTTTTAGGCCTAACTGCCATAGCGCCGAAGTATTTTATCGCGATTGTCTTGTTAAGTACTAGCATTATGGGTATTATCGAAATAGATAAGCTGTTAACGAACCGTAATATTAATCGAGATGCAAAAAGAACAACGTAACTTGTGGGTTTTGCGAATAGCGGGCTTGGTAGCCCTCGCTATGTTTGCTTACTATTATTTTTCTCCTCGTTTTGCCGGCTACATCGCTGTCGATGGAGTAGCATTTTCCCTGGGCTCTATTACCGTATATTGGTATGGCATAATTATTGCTCTGGCCATTGCCTTTTCTTATTTTTATTTTATTCGCCCTTCTGCCTTGCGCTTAAAAATAAATGACGACAAACTTAGTAGCTTAATAATTTTAGTTATTCTATGCGGTATAGTAGGGGCAAGGCTTGGTTATGTGGTCCAGTTTATAGGTAGCTATTCCGAGAATTGGTGGCAGATTTTTTACGTGTGGAATGGTGGAGTGTCTATCCATGGGGCATTGATTGGTGGCGCATTAGCAATTTTGTGGTGGGGGAGACGCAACAAAATAAACGCGAAAAAGTTACTAGATGCATTTTCGCCAGCTGTTATTTTTGCAATGGCGCTTGGCCGATTAGGCAATTTTTATAACCAAGAACTATATGGGCGCCCATCGTCCGCTTTTTGGAAAATGTATTTGCCACCTGCTCGCCGCCCCGAAGAGCTAATTAACTCAGATTTTTTCCACCCCGTTTTTCTCTATGAAATGATTTTCGATTTGCTTATTCTGGCTATCCTTTTAGCAGTGCAAAGAAAAAAAACGAAGCCCGGTGAAGTGTTTGTGCTGTTTATTTTTCTTTACTCACTTGCGCGTTTTATAACGGAATTTTGGCGCTATAATGAAAGTTATTATTTTTTCAATTTATCACTTGCACAAATTGTAAGCGTTGTATTAATTGTTGTTTCTACTACAGCTTATTTACTTATTTCACGCTCCACGAGGAACAAATTTTTAAAGCATAATACATTGACAAAAGAGCAAAAATAAGGTAGCATTGCAGGTTGTACAAGGGCCCGAATTGGCTTCGACGGAAGGCCTAAGTAGGATTAGCTGCGAGCCGAGCAGGTTACGTATATCTCGTTAAACTAACGTAACAAACACTAAGAGCAAATAACTTAGTTAGCAAAGTAAAGACCGCTTTCGCGGGACTTTCATTTGCGCCAGCTCTTGCCTAAGGGCTAAGAGCCGCCTGCCTGTTTTTAGCCCAAGAGAGCAGAACGGGCGTCATAAATTGGGCTCGGCTACGTAAGATAGCTTTGGTAGCGTAGACTAGTACAAACAAAAGCAAATTTACGCTCGTCGATGGCTTTTCTTGCTTCCTTTCGGACAGGGGTTCAACTCCCCTCGGGTCCACCAATGGAAAATACCACCGCAGGTGGTGTTTTTTATTGGACGAACTGGGACGGAGTTGAACCCCAAAATGATAGCCTATGGAGCTCTATTAAACTGCAACTAACACTTGTTAATTGTTGAGAGTTGAGACGTAGGGTGTTGATGGAGACGGCGCTTGCGCCTTAAACTCCCCTCGGGTCCACCACCCCACGTTGCCCCGAAAGGGGGCTGTGCGGGGTGTCCCGCGTAGCCCGCGAAAGTTTACTGGAGCGGGTAAAGTGGGACACGCAATAGTTAGCTTTTAAGCTAGCTTTTTTAGCATAATTTATGCATGTATTTATTGTTCTTATAAAATACATATTGTGCAAGATATATATTTATATTAAAATAACACCGACTGCTAACGCAAAAAGGAGGTGCTTGGATTGTCTGTCCAAGCAACGTTGGTGATTGTTAAGCCCGATGGTATTGAGAAGGGTTTGACTACCACGATCCTCAACAAAATTACTGAGATGGGGTTAGTAGTCACCGATCGGGTAGCGATTCGCTTGAGCCGTCAATGGGTCGAAGAGCTCTACGACAAAGAGCGACACAAATGGCACTTTGAATACGCAGTGGAGTGGGTTAGCTCTGCGCCAGTGCGACTTTTACGAGTTGAGGGCGAAGATGCAGTATCACTTGTTAAGTGGAGTGCGATAGGCCGATACCCACAAGGGATAAGGGGTTGCTTCGCCGAGAACTGCATCAAGAATGTTGCTCACGCCTCTGACTCAGCAGAAAGTGCAGAACGAGAATTAACGCTTTCTGAATCTTTATTTCGAAAGGAGTTAGAACGCATGCAGGCTATGTTCACGGGGAAAACGGTTTTTGCACTTACTGGAATGAGTGAGTGTGGCAAGTCAACAGCAGGTATGTACTTTGACTCTAGGGGCATCCCTCGTCTGAAGATCAAAAACCTGTTCGACAGGATCAGAGCAAGGGAAGCCTCAGACCTCGATCTAGCAACTTTCGTCGCGCAACAAGAGTCTAGTGACAAACTTGCGCTTTGGGATCGCTTCATTAACGAGCTACTGCGTGAGATAGATGCGCGCGAAGCCAGCGCGGTGTCCATCGAAAGTCTGTACGGTGATGACTTTGCCCGACATCTAAAGTACGTCATCGGTGATGCCCTCTGTCTTGTTTACATCGACATCCCTCTTGAGCTACGTGTGATAAGGCAGATGGGGAGGGAGAACCTGGATAGTTCCCAAGAGGCCAGAAAGATGCTCCTACATCGAGACGAAATCAAGGCTGCCTCGGGCATAGAAAGAATCAAAGATTTCGCTGACGAAATCATTGATAACTCTGGCACAATGCAATCACTCGAGGCCTCATTGGATAGGTTGATACTGAACCGAAAGTTAGGATATCTGAAATAAAAAATGATCTTGAGAAAAAGCTTGATATTGAGCTAGGACTGAATATCGTTGCAAAGCGTGAGGTAATTAATCACACCAAACTTGCCAAATGTTTACCGGGTAAAGTATTGCAGGCACTTTATGAAATAATGGTTTTTAGTGATCGTATTTTGTATACAGAAAAAAATATTGATTTTTACAAACCTACTAAAGAGATTGTAAGAAAGTATTGTTTAGAAAATATCATATTTTTCTTGAATAGAAGCAGAAAGGAATTGATATCGGAACATCTATCCGATAAAAACATATCAAAAGTTTGCTTAAAAGAGATAAGAGCTTCATTCACAATCTCAAAACTCGCTTGCCAATATATGCTTCTCAGGCTAATTTCTGGGAAAAATGCAATCATTCGAAA
>JAGOOF010000016.1 GCA_017992655.1 Patescibacteria group bacterium | reverse complement strand
GTCCGAGAACTATTCCCGTGAGTTTTTGCACTGACGCAGTAGTTCTCATTTCATTCGAACAGTAATGGGACTATCGCCTGAGGTTATTTTTACTGTTCGAGGAATGGAATGACGAGAACTAAGAACCATCAGTTTTATCTAAACGTGGTAGTTCTCACTTCGTTCGAACAGTATTGACCCCTTACTGTTCGAGGATTAATGTCCGAGAACTATTCCCGTGAGTTTTTGCACTGACGCAGTAGTTCTCATTTCATTCGAACAGTAATGGGACTATCGCCTGAGGTTATTTTTAGTGTTCGAGGAATGGAATGACGAGAACTAAGAACCGTCAGTTTTATCTAAACGTGGTAGTTCTCACTCCGTTCGAACAGTATTGACCCCTTACTGTTCGAAGCGTACTCGCTGAGAACTATTTGCGTTAGTTGTCATCCTTTCGTGGTAGTTCTCGCTTTGCTCGAACAGTATTGAAATTCGACGCTTCTGGTCACCGGTTTCTGGCTTTCAAATAGTATTTACTTTGCTCTAACAGTAAAAAAATCCTCACTGAGATGAAATCTTGCCATACAGGAGTGTATCATTTTTCTTAACAAGAGCACAAAAAAGGGCCTCCAAAGCGGAGGCCTTTTATTGGCCGGGCGATATCAAATGATAGCGGCCCAGCACGCGGAGAGATTGTTTCCCCTCACATAGACAATATGACACTAACAACAAAGGCGTGCAATAGAGGGTTGTGGATAACTTTTCGCCTAAACTAAACACTGTGTCTTATCGTGCTATTATGTAAATACATGACACATGATACTAAGTATTTACTCGCGCTAAATCGCCATCCTTACCTTGGAGCAAAAAGATTATTGGCATTGAAAAGCGTATATGGAAAGTGGCGTTTAGCATGGGAAGCACCTGAACACGAAGTAGACAAAAACCTCGGGAGTAAAATCGCAAGCGCGCTATCGCAAGCGCGCGCGAATTATGACCCAGAGCATGAGCTAGAAATAATCCGTAAAATAAATGTAGACGTAGTTGAACTTGAGGATGAAAACTACCCTCAGGCCTTAAAAAATATCTGTGACCCGCCTGTTTTACTTTACTTTAGGGGTGATTTAACCTCTCTTTCAGGTAAGACGGTTGCAGTAGTTGGTTCGAGGCGTGCCACCCAATATGGTTACAGGGTGACAGAAGAAATTTTTTCACCAGTTGCTCGGCTAGGAGTAACAATTATTTCTGGCCTTGCCCTGGGGATAGACACGGCGGCACACAAAGCGGCACTAAACGGGGGAGGGAAAACCGTAGCGATATTAGGTTGTGGATTAGACCAAATTTACCCTGCAAGCAATACGAGCTTAGCACATACCATGGTAGAAAAGGACGGGGTATTGCTTAGCGAATTCGCGCCAGGCCTACCCAGTTATCGCTCTAATTTTCCACAACGCAATCGTATTATTGCCGCTCTAGCTCAGCTTACGGTAGTTGTGGAAGGGCTTGTGGAATCAGGGGCATTAATTACTGCCCGTGCCGCATTAGAGTACAATAAAGAAGTGGGAGCAGTGCCAGGCGATATCAACCGCCCGCAGGCGGCCGGACCATTGAACCTCATTAAAATGGGTGCCCTACCCATAACCTGTGCGGATGATGTTGCCCTTGCCCTTGGCCTGGTCCCTGGCACCAGTACCGAGGCTAGCGGGGAAAATATAAATATGACAAACGAAGAAAAAACTGTTTATAATGTATTGTCACGCGAGCCGGAACATATTGACAAAATCGTGACTTGCGCTAACCTTAGTATCGCCCTAGTGAATGCTAGTCTTACTATGCTCGAAATTAAAGGGGTAGTGAAAAATTTAGGTGGTAATTTGTTTATAAAAAAATAACAAAAATAATGTTTGCGTGAAAATATTAAGATTAGCTAGCAGGAATAGTACTCCAAAAATAGAAAGAAAATTATTATGGCTTATAAATTAGTAATAGTAGAATCGCCGGCAAAAGGGCGTACCATTGAAAGGTATCTTGGTAGTGATTATCGGGTGCTTGCTTCGTTTGGCCATGTTCGTGATTTGCCAAAGGGGAGTATGGGAGTAGATACAGAAAAAGACTACGCGCCAACATATATTACTCCTCCCAAAGCAAAAAAAGTAATCTCCATCCTGAAAAAAGCTGCGAACGAGGCAGATCATGTTTTTCTCGCCACAGACCCAGATAGGGAAGGAGAGGCGATCGCTTGGCACGTTGCGCAGTCTATTGGTCTTAGTGACGCCAAAAAAAACAAGAAAAAAGGATATGGTAGAATTGCCTTTCACTCCATTACGAAAGAAGAAGTACAAAGCGCAATTGGTAAGCCACGCGAAATAGATATTAACCTTGTAAACGCACAGCAGGCGCGCCGTGTTATCGATAGGCTTGTGGGCTATAGCCTTAGCCCTATTTTATGGAAAAAAATATACAAAGGACTTTCGGCGGGGCGTGTGCAGTCGGTGGCAGTACGTTTGGTTGTAGAGAGAGAACGCGAGCGGGACGCTTTTAAGGCAGAAGAATATTGGACGATTGAGGCCGACCTCAAAAAAGGCACAAGCGCCCCTTTTAGTGCTAATCTAACAAAAGTAAACGGTAAGGCGATAGAGAAACTCTCTATCAAAAGCGAGCAAGAGGCGCGTGTGATCGTCGAGGATCTAAAGCACGCAACCTACACTGTTATCGATGTTTCAACAAAAGAGAGCAAAAGACAGCCCTATGCCCCCTTTACGACCTCGACGTTGCAACAAGAGGCAAGTTCTAAGCTTGGATGGTCAGCAAGGCAAACCATGCAGGTCGCGCAACGCCTTTACGAAGCGGGGAAGATTACTTACATGCGTACCGATTCAACTACAATCGCCCCAGTAACGGTTGCTGCAATTCGTAAATATATTGCCAGCGCTATAGGGGAAAACTACCTTGCTAGTAGCGCGAGAATCTATAAAACAAAAACAAAAAAAGCACAAGAAGCGCACGAAGCAATTCGTCCAACTTACCCTAAGAATCATCCTGATTCATGTGGCATAAGCGACGCGAGAGAACAGAAGCTGTACGGGCTCATTTGGCGAAGAACAATCGCAAGCCAAATGGCGGATGCGAAGTACCTCAATACAACCGCGCAAATTAAAGCGAGCGAGAAGTATATCTTCAGCGCAAGCGGTATTAAAGTGCTCTTTGCAGGATGGCGTAAAATTTACACTAACTCGATAGACGGAGAAAAATTATTGCCAGAGCTACACATAAAAGACGTACTCGACTTAGTCAAGCTAAGGCATGAACAACATTTCACGCAGCCACCGGCGCGTTACAGCGAAGCCACCTTAATTAAAGCACTAGAAGAGCGCGGTATTGGCCGTCCTTCAACTTACGCCCCTACAATGACTACTATTCTTGACCGTGGCTATGTTGTGCGGGAAACGGGACGTTTAAAACCTGAAAAAGTTGGTTTTTTGGTTAACGACCTCTTGTGCGAAAACTTTCCTGAAATTATCGATTATGACTTTACTGCAAAAATCGAAAATGAGCTTGACGATGTAGCAGTGGGCAATATAGGGTGGACAAAAGTGGTTGCTGACACTTTCTTGCCACTGGAAAAGCAGATTGCGACCAAGGCAGATAAAATTGAACGGGTAAACAGCGAAGAAGAGACCGATGAAAAATGTCCCCAATGCAAAAAGCCGATTGTTATAAAAAGAGGCAAGTATGGCAAATTTTATGCCTGTACCGGTTTCCCAGAGTGTCGTTATACACGGCCATTTTTAACAGAGAGCCAGCAGAAGTTAAAAGATAAAGCGGAAAGTTATGCCCAAGCAAAAAAATGCCCAAAGTGCCAATCGCCACTCGTTGCACGACAAGGAAAATTCGGCTGGTTTGTTGGCTGTAGCAACTACCCAAAATGTAAATTCATTGAAAACATTAAGGGCCAGGTAGGGACAAAGGCAAAATAGCAGAGCGAGTTGTCCCGCTTGCTTTTAATTGCGTTTAGGGTAGTAATATAAATATGTCTATTTTACCTAAATCAGTTACTAGTTTAATAGATGAGTTTTCTCGTCTCCCTGGCGTAGGGCCAAAAACGGCTGCCCGGTTAGTTTTCTATCTTCTGTCCAAGCCAGCAGATGACATAGAGCGTCTCGGTAAAGCCGTCTCAGGCTTGAAACAAGATCTTATGCAATGCAAAATTTGTTTTAACTACGCGGAAGAAGATCCATGTACAATTTGTGCAAACGGCGAGCGTAACAAGAAATTAATAGCGGTCGTAGAAGAGCCACTCGATATTATCGCTATCGAAAAAACTGGCTTTGACGGCCTTTATCACGTTCTTGGCGGTGTAATCTCTCCTGTCCACGGGATAGGCCCAGAGGATATTAGAATTAACCAACTTATCCACAGGGTGCGTGAGGGAAATGTGAAGATAGAAGAAATAATTTTAGCGACTAATCCTTCTCTCGAAGGTGAGGCAACAGCCATGTATATTCGCCAACAGCTCGCCAGTGAGCCTGTTAAAATTACGAGATTAGCGCGTGGCTTGCCGGTGGGGGGGGATTTAGAATACGCTGACGCCGCAACGTTGTCACGCGCCTTAGACGGACGCAAGGAATACTGATATTGACAAATTTTTTTGTTGGTGTAGTTTGGTGCTAAAAGTAAAAAAACAAAAATAAAAACGGAGGGGATAAGTGGAAGACGATTATTTCTGCCCGACCTGTGGCAATTATGCGCAAAAAGAACCTGGTAAATGTCCGCAGTGTGGCAGTATGCTGGAAAGTTTAGTGGGGGTGAGCCGTGAAAACGGCGATTATGTGGACGATGATTTGCTCGGTGGATTATATAGCAACGCTGAAACAAGCTTGAAGGGGGCGGAGGATTTTGTCGAAGACTATTAACTTTTTTAACACCGCCTCGCGTGCGGTAGAGGAATTCAAGCCGGTTAAGCCGGGGGTGGCGGGAATTTATTCCTGTGGCCCAACGGTTTACGACCGTGCTCATATCGGCAATTTACGTGCCTATGTTTTCGTTGATCTTCTTTATCGTTTCTTAAGAGCAAAAGGTTACGAGGTAAAGTGGGTCATGAATATCACAGATATTGATGACAAAACATTGCAACGGGCAAGCGACGAGGGAAAAACGTTGGCAGAAATTACTGGAAAATACACGAAAATATTTGTTGGCGATCTTAAAGCACTTAATGTATCAGTTGCCGATATTAAATTTATTAAGGCGACTGAACATTTTCAGGAAATGCGCGCGCTTGTTAATAATCTGTTGGAAAAAGGATATGCCTACGAAGCAAGTGATGGTGTGTATTTTGATATTTCTAAGTTCAAAGATTATGGGCGCTTTGCCGAGGTTTCTCCGGATTCATCGACAAGCAAGGAACGGATTAAAAATGACAACTACGACAAAGAAAATGTTCGTGATTTTGTGCTGTGGAAGTTAGATAAACGCTATCCACAGGGGAGGCCTGGGTGGCACATTGAGTGCTCTGCCATGAGCACACGTTATCTTGGCCAGCCTTTTGATATTCACACCGGAGGGGTGGACCTTATTTTTCCTCATCATCAAAACGAAATTGCGCAAACAAAAGCGGCGACAGGTAAAGAGCTCGCCCGTTATTGGCTCCATAATGAGCATCTTCTTGTGAACGGCGAGAAAATGGCTAAATCAAAAAACAATTTTTACACCCTCCAAGAAGTCGAGAAGCGGGGATTTAGCGCTCTCGCCTTGCGTCTCGAGCTTATGAAGGCGCATTATCGTTCGAAGTTAGATTTTTCATGGCAATCCCTCAAGGGAAGCGCGACACTTTTAAGTAATTTACGGCGCTTTTACACTTTATCCGCTTTATCGGTACAAAAAAGCCATTCTCCCAATACCCAAGCAGGAGAAAAGCATTTCCAAGAATTTTTAAGTGCGCTATCTAACGACCTCAATATGCCAGAAGCACTCACGGTCGTGCAAAAAGTGGTGGGCAACGAAGAGAATCTTGGGGAGTGGGCCATGAAGTTTTTAGAAAAAGTAGACGCAGTGCTTGGCCTAAACATCGCTGTTGCAGTGCCGCCAGAAATAAATAAAATGCTTAAAGACATGGATAGCGCGCGCTCCAGTGGCGACTACAACCGCTCTGACGAAATAAGAAAAGAGCTCATGCAAAAGGGCTATATTGCAGAAAATACCAGTTTTGGCTCTATTGCTCTGCCAAAAGCTTGACAGACGCACCTATGTGTGTTATTATTAACCCTTAAGTAGGTAGAGATTTGGCTGGAGGGTGTCTTGGTGAGGTTCCCATTAAATTTTATTCGGGACGCTATCTCATCCCTCTCTCCGGCCATATCTCTGCCTATTTTTTTATATCTTATTGTTATAACTAGTACGAATTGATAATATTAGATTATGGAAAGTACTAACGGGCTTAAAGCAAAGCTTTTCTCTATTTTGAAGATAGAGGAGAAAAAAACGAGGGTTGCGCAGATTGAAAAAGAAATGTCACAGCCCAATTTTTGGGATAACAGAGAAAAAGCAACAGTAGCCACACAAGAGTTATCATATTTAAACGATATACTTAAGCGTTTTGAACAAGCAGAAAGCCATGAGCAACTTTTAGCGCTCGAAAAAGAAAGTCTTTTAGCGGGCAAATACGATAATAAAAACGCAATTCTTTCTTTGCACGCGGGGGCAGGAGGAACGGAAGCGCAAGATTGGGCGCAAATGCTTTTAAGAATGTATATGCGCTTCGCACAAGGAAAGGGATGGTCTTATGAGATTCTCGATCAATCTTCTGGAGAAGAGGCGGGCATTAAGTCCGCAACTATGGAAGTAAAAGGAATAAATGCTTTTGGTTATCTAAAGTCCGAAAGTGGAGTACATCGGTTAGTAAGAATCTCTCCATTTGACGCAGACAAAGCGCGCCACACTTCATTTGCTCTTGTTGACGTTATCCCAGAGTTAGATGAAGCACTGCATACACTAAACGAAAAAGATATCAGGGTTGACGTTTTCAAAGCCAGCGGGCACGGTGGGCAGGGAGTGAACACCACTGATTCAGCGGTTCGTTTAACTCACTTGCCAACGGGAATTGTGGTGAGTGTGCAAAACGAACGTTCACAACTGCAAAACAAAGCTGTGGCCATGAAAATTCTTGCCTCACGTCTTCAATCCTTAGAAGAGGCTAAACAAAAAGATGAAACTGCTCGTCTCCGGGGGCAACATCTTCCTGTGGAGTGGGGGAGTCAGATTAGAAGTTACGTATTGCAACCTTATCAACAAGTTAAGGACCACCGTACTGGCTACACTTCATCTAACCCTAATGCGGTATTAAATGGTGACATTAGTGTGTTTATTGATGCTTACCTTCAACAAGAAGCAACTTAATCAACAAGAAAGGAAAAAAATGTTTGACAAGGCGAAAGATTTATACCGTTTACAAAAAGAAGCGCGGGCTGTACAAAAAGAACTGAAGTCGGCAGAAATTGAAGCGAGTAGCACCAGCGGTGCTATAACAGTTATTTTTTCCGGCGATCAACATATTAAAAGCATTAAAATTAATCCAGAATGGCTAAGCGCCGACAAGAAAGAAGAGCTGGAAAAAGAAATTGTTAAAGTAACTGGCGAGGCAATTAGCCGCGCGCAAGCTTATGCTGCGGAAAAAACAAAAAAACTGATGGGTGATATGGGAGTTAACCTCCCTGGGATGTAAAATGATCAAGGCAATTATCGGATTAGGTAATCCGGGACGAAAATATATGCGCACACGCCATAACATCGGATTTATGGTAGTAGACGCACTTGTAGAGCGTTTTGGCGGAAAATGGCGTGAAGATAAGGGGAGCGAGGCGCAACTTGGCGAGATTGAGATAGAAGGACAAAAGTTTATTCTTGTTAAGCCACAAACATATATGAATGCTTCAGGCGAAGCGGTTATGAAAATTGTCAGAAGCAAGAGATTAAAGCCTGAAGAGATCATAATGGTGGCGGACGATATAAATTTAGACCCCGGAGTTATTAGATTTCGTTTTGATGGAAGCGATGGAGGACACAAGGGGCTTCGTTCTGTGATAGGCGCGATAGGGCAGAGTTTTTATCGCCTAAGAGTAGGAGTGGGCAAAAATATTGATAAGAGTGCCGAAGATTATGTTTTAATGCCCATAGAAGGAAAAGAAATGGCCGTTTTTGACGATATTGTTGACAAAGTAACGCAGAATCTAATAAAATACTTAAACGGTGGGTATAGCCACGAAACAGTAAATTTAAATATTAATTAGTGGGACGTATTATATTACGGCTGGACCACGAAAGGACACTATATGAAAGAAGAGCAATTAGCGGAAAAAAAAGTGAAAAGTAGTAAGCAACAAAAGCCAAAAGCAACTAGTGAGAAAAGTGCACCAACGCGAGGGAAAAAGTACCTAAGCGCGCTTGCAAATATTGAAACACATAAGTTTTACGCGAACACGGAAGCAATTAAGAAAGTAAAAACACTATCGTATACTAAGTTTGATGGAACCATTGAGCTTCATGCTCGTTTTATTCCTAAAAAAAAGACTGACGATGTCACGTTACGAGGAACGATTAATTTGCCGGCAGGTACGCCTAAAGAACGTAAAATTATAGTTACAAACGATGAGGTAATCAATAAAATCTCTAAAGGAATCGTCGACTTTGATATTTTATTGGCAACACCGGCGGACATGCCTAAACTCGCTAAATTGGCAAAGATTCTTGGCCCTAAAGGAAAAATGCCCTCGCCCAAAAATGGAACTGTTACCGACGATCCGGTAAAAGCAAAAAACGAGCTTTCGAGCGGTTTAATAGAATATAAATCTGATGCTTACGGCAATTTACACATCGCGGTAGGGAAGGTATCTTGGAGCGATGAAAAGCTACTTAATAATGTAGAGGCTGTTTTATCTGTTCTTCCGAAAAAGAATTTATCAAGTGTCTCACTTGCGGCAACTATGAGCCCGAGCGTCAAGGTTAAAATTGATTAGTTCCCTCAAGACCATGCAAAAGTTCACTAACATATTGGACCCCTTTTTCTTTCTTTTTTTAGTTTATGGAGTGTAAGTTCTCGCTTCCACTCGAACAGTAATGGATGCCACGGTCGTCGCCCCTTATCGTTCGAGGGTTACTGTCCGAGAACCCCGCCGAGACCGGACGGGCAAGCTCCTGACCGTTATTTTATCGTTCGAGAGAATTGCGCGTAGCGCCATCTCGAGAACTACTAGGCGCTGGTGCTGGAGCTTGCGTAAATAGTTCTCATCGTTCCGCCTACGGCGGATACTCTTCGAACAGTAAAAAGTTCTCGCTCTCGCTCGAACAGTAATGGATGCCACGGTCGTCGCCCCTTATCGTTCGAGGGCTACTGCCCGAGAACTCTGAACTGTCGACGACAATCCTTACGAGGTAGTTCTCACTGCGTTCGAACAGTAAAGGGTATGGCGGGTAGTTCTCATTGCGTTCGAACAGTAACAATAGGATTAAGCAGTCTTAGAGCTTAAGAGATATTTCGGTAATATAATCAACTATCTAACAAAGTAGCTTTCAGCAAGATTTTTTTTGCTACCTAAGCCAAAGCATTAGCAAACAACCACCACTGCAATACATTATTAATACATTTATAGGCTCACAAAAGTCCAATATGTTATGGACCGTAACAGACCATTGACAGGGGGGTGACGTTTTGTCATAATATACCCGTAGCCTAAGAAAGTGGCTGTTTTCCTAAGCGAAAACTTAATTTGCTGCCGAGGCACTTAGAAGACCGCAAGCGTGAAAGTTTTTGTGCTTGTGACTAGCTGGCGTAATTGTCGCTTGGTTGTAAGTGTTGCTCGGCATAGCCGAGCTTTTTTGTGGCCCTAATTTGTAAAGTATTAGAAAATAGGAGCAATATGGCGAAAACAAAAAGCGATAAAGTAGAGATCCTAGAGCACCTAATGGAGGATCTAAAAAAAAGAGTTATAGCTCTTATGGACTACCAGGGTTTAAGCGCGGAAGAGATTAGCGAATTGCGCGACAGTCTTTTTGAGCAGGATTATAAAATGACTGTTATTAAAAACACTCTCTTAAGAAAAGCGGCAAAGGAACTAGGTCTTACTATTGTTCCAGAGGCCGATAAGTTGCCGTTGGCAATTATTGTTTCCGAGGATGAAGTGGGGCTGGCGAAACTCATTGAAAAGTTCGCTGGTGGACATGAAAAGGCGACTATTGTTGGTGCCTGGGTGGACAGTAATTTTATCGATAGAGAGGCAATTGCTAAGTTATCTAAATTGCCAGGTAAAGAAGAAATACTGGCAAAGCTGGTTGGATCTATTAACGCGCCGATATCGGGTTTTGTTAATATTTTAGCCGGTAATTTGCGTGGCTTGGTGAGCGTAATT
>JAGOOF010000015.1 GCA_017992655.1 Patescibacteria group bacterium | reverse complement strand
ACTGCCGCCTCTGTTGGTACTATCTTGAAAGCTCGAGGCTTTAAAATCTATATGCAAAAATTCGACCAGTACTTAAATGTCGATGCCGGTACTCCTAACCCCGGTGAGCATGGAGAAGTGTTTGTCACCGAAGATGGAGCAGAAACTGATCTCGACTTGGGACACTATGAACGCTTTATCGACGTTGACCTAAGCGCTGCATCATCAGTAATGACAGGCAATATTTACAGTGCTATCTTAAACGGGGAAAGAGAGGGGAAATACCTTGGAAAAACCGTGCAAGTAATCCCCCACGTGACCGATGAAGTTAAAAATCGCCTTAAAAGAGCCGCTTCTCTCGGAAAGGCAGATGTGCTAATCACCGAAATCGGTGGAACAGTTGGAGATTATGAAGGCATGCATTTTCTTGAAGCCATTAGACAGATGTCTGCCGACGTAGGTCCTGACAATGTTTTCTACATTCATGTTGGATTTTTGCCCTACTTAGGCGTTACTGAAGAGCTTAAAACAAAGCCGATCCAGAATAGTATTAGGGATCTTCAGGCCATAGGCATTAAACCGGATCTCGTTATTTGCCGTTCTGATAAACCTGTAGCAAAAAGTTTATTATCAAAAATTGCTCTCTTTGGTGGCATCAGTGAAAAAGCAGTTATTGCACTGGAAACGGTAGATTCCGTGTACAAAGTTCCTTTGATTCTGGAAGAAAGCCGTTGCGCCGATGTCTTGCTCAACAAGCTAGGCCTCAAAAATAAAAGGCCAAATCTGAAAAAATGGCACAGCCTTGTTGATATCATTAACCGCCACAACAAACCTTGCGTAAAAATAGGGCTGGTGGGCAAGTATATGACTATGAAAGACACATACCTTTCTATTACCGAATCAATTAAGATCGCGGCATGGCATAACGGCCTTGAAGCAGAAATCGTGTGGATAAATTCAGAAACTCTCGAAGAAAAAGAAAAGATACACGAAAAGTTGTCGAATCTTTGTGGGATCGTAGTACCGGGTGGTTTTGGAAGCAGAGGTCTTTTAGGCAAAATTAACGCTATACAATACGCAAGGGAAAATAACATTCCTTTTTTGGGCTTATGTCTTGGGATGCAGATGGCCGTAATAGAATTTGCACGCAACGTGTGTGGCCTAAAAGGGGCTAATAGTACCGAGGTCGACAAACATGCAAAGGACAAGGTTATCGATATTATGCCCGGGCAACTAGGAGTAAAAAATAAAGGTGGCACCATGAGGCTTGGAGCCTGCCCGTGTAACTTGGCCCCTGAGTCAAATACCGCCAAGCTTTACAAGAATACAAAAATAAGCGAGCGTCACCGCCATCGCTACGAGGTTAATCCTCGCTATCATAATATTCTAAAAAAGCATGGTTTACTTTTAGCGGGCCTTTCGCCAGACAAGAAACTAGTCGAGTTTATAGAGATAAAAAAACATACGTTTTTTATTGCGACACAGGCACACCCCGAATTTAAAAGTCGCCCCAACAAGCCACATCCACTTTTTAATGGCTTTATTCGCGCGGCGAACACTCAAAAAAAATAGCTAGTTTTATACCTTACGAAGCACAAAGGCAATAATAATTCCACTTAAAAACGCGGCAGTTGAAGGCTCGAGAAGCCTAAACTCGTGGCTGAAGAAGAGGTTAACAGTTAAGATACAGATAAAAACAATCACTGTTACGGCAATTAAGATTTTAAGATAGTCTTTCACTTTAGCCTTTCAAGTAAAATAGTTAAATATTGTTTAAGGTCAACCGTCTCTTGTGACCCGCCTTGTAGGTCTTTGATAATTACTGTTTTATCGAGGAGCTCTCGTTGTCCTATAATCACCGCAAAGCGCACATTATTTTTTGACGCCATTTTCAACTGTGCCTTGAGGCTGTCGCTCGAAAACGACGAAATTGTTTTAATACCTGATGCAAGTAACTGCTGTAAAATACTGAACGCTTTTTTCTTAGCACTGTTGCCAAGTTGAATAATAAATACCTGGGGTTTTTCTGGTGGAAGAGAAACCGTTTTGAGTTCTTTGAGCATAGTAATAACTCGTTCAATTCCAATACCAAAGCCAACCGCTGGCGCTTTTCTTCGGCCGTAGGTCGCAACAAGGTTATCGTAACGGCCACCTGCTCCTAGTGCCTGCCCCTTCATGGTACCGACCTCAGCTATGAATTCAAAAACAGTCCCAGTGTAGTAATCTAAGCCTCGGACAATACGATGGTTTATAACGAATCTAATGCCTGCCTCTTCTAAATACTCTAAAACGGATTTAAAATGGTTTTTACAATTATCACATAGGTTATCAAGGTGGCTTGGCGCGCCAATCATCAAGGTTTGACACGATTTATTTTTGCAGTCTAAAATCCTCATAGGGTTAGTAGTAGAACGGACAAGACAATCTTCGCACAATTTGTCCTTGTGTACTTTGATGTAGGCAGATAATTTTTTTATGTATTTAGGGCGACATTGTGCACAACCAATTGAGTTGATGTGTACACTGTAATTTTCCGGTTTAATTTGTAGGCGCGATAATGCCTGGCACGCCAGCAGAATCACTAACGCATCTTCTGAGCTATCGCTTTCTCCAATGGATTCAACTCCAAACTGTGTAAATTGTCTCCCTCGTCCTTTTTGAGGGCGTTCATGGCGAAACATAGGGCCACCATAAAACAATCTAACCGGCTGGCTCCATGTATGCATACCGTGTTCATAGTATGACCTTACTATTCCCGCTGTCCCTTCCGGACGCAAGGCGATGTCGAGATCACCCTCCTTGTGGCGGAGGTAGTACATTTCTTTACTTACAATGTCTGAAGTATTGCCGACCCCTTTTTGAAATAACCAGCTATACTCAAATATCGGCAACGAAATCTCTTTAAACCCGCAAGCAATGGCAATGTCCGCAAAGACGCTGTTTACTTTTTGAAAAAGAGGTTGTTCGCTTGGCAAGACATCGCTTGTCCCACGGACGGATTGTAGTAATTTTTTTTCTTTTGACATAAAACACCTTTAATATTTGTATTATTGCCAAAACCCTAACGGGGAATAAACCTTCTTATGGACTCTTTGGCGTGCTCTGTTTTCACAAAGCGGAGCCAGTCAAGTTTTGGTTTACCCTTTCTGTTTTTAATAATTTCAATAATGTCACCATTTTTCAAGCCCGAGGTAATCGATACCATTTTACCATTTACCTTAGCGCCGACACATTGGTTGCCAACTGCGGTATGAACCGCGTAAGCAAAATCAATGGGAGTAGCGCCTACGGGTAAATCTACAGCATCGCCTTGTGGAGTGAAAACAAAAATCCTGTCACTGAAGAAATCGAGAGCGAGTGCTTCCTTAATGTCTTTGGATTTTTGAATTCTGGACTGCCAACGGAGTAGTTCATTGACCCATGCTAATTGAGTTTTTTTTAATTTTCTTAACGGCCCTTTTTCTTTATATGACCAATTTGCAGCGATACCAAACTCGGCCTGGCGGTCCATTTTAGGTGTACGCACTTGTACTTCGGTAATAACACCATTGTCCGCAAAGACAGTTGTGTGAATGGAACGGTAGCCGTTTGGCTTGGGTAGCGCGATATAGTCTTTTATTCTCCCCGGTAATGGCTTCCATAATGAATGGATAATCCCCAAAACGTTATAACAGTCCTCAACCGAGGGAACCATTACGCGCAATGCAACTACATCATAGATCTTGCTGATATCACAGTCGTGGCTCAACAACTTAATATAAAGGCTGTACCAGCGTTTTGCGCGGTAAACAATTTTTGCGTCCACCCCTTGTCTTTCAATCAGTGATTTTAGCTTTTTGCTCACCTTGGAAAGGTATTTACGCCTTGCTTCAATTGCGGGAATGGCGAGCTTTTTGACCCATTTATATTCTTTTGGCATGAGATGGGGGAAGGATAAATCTTCTAACTCGCATCGGAATTCTCCCATGCCTAATCGGTTTGCGATAGGAGCGTAAATGTCCATTGTCTCTTGTGCAATTCTTAAGCGTTTCACTTCGGGGAGATAAGTAAGAGTTTTTAGGTTACAGAGGCGATCTGCGAGCTTAATTATCACAACGCGAATGTCTTTGCTCATAGCCACAAACATTTTTCTTAGAGTCTCAACCTGATTTTCGTATCGGTCTACTTGCTTATATTGTGGGGAAAAAGGCTTGAGCCATGTTTTGCTCATCCTTATAGAGTCAAGCTTAGTCACCCCGTCTACTAACCTCGCGACGGTGGGGCCAAAGCGTGATTTAATGTCTTTAATTGTGGTAGGTGTGTCTTCAACCGTGTCGTGAAGGATGGATGCGATAATAGCTTCGCTATCGAGACGGAGTTCTGCGATATAGAGGGCCACCTCGAGTGCATGATCATATTGAGGCACGCCACTCAGGCGTATTTGCCCTTCATGCACGCGTATCGCAAATTGCACCGCAGATTTTATTTTTGCTTGCGATTCTACTGGAAGGTAACCGATTTTTTGCATTAATGCATCAGTGAGTTTTTGGGGCATTTTTCGCCTCATATATAGCCACTTTTTCTTTAACAATTGCAATACGAATATTTTTTGCGTGGGGATTTTTAATTATGAATTCAGCAATACTATTTTCGACATAATTTTGTATTGCTCTCTTAATAGGCCTTGCCCCAAATTGGGGGTCTGTTCCTACTTCAACGAGCCATTTGGAGATATTAGCCTCAAAAGATAACTTGATACCTTCACGTATTTTTAAGCGGGAAGCTAATTTTTTAAGCTCATTTGAGACGATCTGGCGCAAAGCATCTTTACCCAAAGGCTTAAAGACAATTATTTTATCAATTCTATTAATAAATTCTGGCCGCATTTGTGCATCGAGAGATTTTAGAAGCTTATTTTTAATTACTTCAAAGTCGCTATATTTATCTTTTTCTTTAAATCCAATTGCATTAGAGCTGTGATATTCTTTGAGGCCGACATTACTGGTCATAACGACAATGCTATTTTTAAAACTCACTCTTCTTCCTTGCGCATCTGTGACATGGCCATCGTCTAGAATTTGTAGCATTACGTTAAAAAAGTCAGGATGTGCTTTTTCGATTTCGTCAAACAGCACTACACTATATGGTCGGCGACGAATTGCCTCTGTTAGTTTACCAGCTTCTTCGTAGCCAACATATCCGGGGGGAGCGCCAAGGAGGCGGGAGAGGTTATGCCTTTCCATAAATTCGCTCATGTCAATTCTGATTAATGCTTCATCGCTATTAAACACTTCTCGTGCTAAGACTTTCGCCAGTTCTGTTTTGCCCACGCCAGTTGGGCCAAGAAAAATAAATGACCCTACAGGCTTATTTTCCTCAGAGAGGCCGATCTTATTTCTTTTAATAGCGTTGGCAATTTCGCCTATGGCTTGATCTTGAGCGACAATAAACTGTTTCATCCTTGCTTCAAGCATTGCAAGCTTGCTTCTTTCGTCACTTAAAAGGTTATCCAATGGTATGCCTGTAGTGGCGGATACTACTTTGGCAATTTGTTTTCGGTCAATCACCGCGTCCTTAAGTGGCAGTTCCTGCTTTTTTTCGGTTTCACTAATTTTCTTTCTCAAGAATGTTTCTTGTTTACGAAGCTTAACAGCCTGAGCATATTTTTCATTTTTAACAGCCTCTTCTTTTTTTGTTTTTACATGCTCCAGTTCTTCTTCTATTTCCTCTACAGTATGATGTGGTAATGAATTATGCTCATCAATTGCTTGGGCTGCAGACGCTTCATCGATTAAATCTATTGCTTTGTCTGGTAAAAATCTTTCAGTTATAAAGCGTAGAGCGAACTCGACAGCCGCATCAATTGCCTCATCAGTAATGCGGACATTGTGGAATTTCTCATAGCTCGGCCTTAGCCCTTTAAGGATCGCAACTGTCTGCTCTGAATTAGGTTCATTTACGTGAATTTTCTGCAACCTTCGATCGAGTGCACTATCTTTTTCAATATATTTTCGGTATTCATCTATGGTTGTGGCTCCAATAACACGAAGACGGCCTGCGGATAAAGCAGGTTTTAGAATGTTGGCGGCATCCATTGCTCCCTCCGCACTCCCTGTGCCAACGATAGTGTGTATTTCATCAATAAATAAAATAATATTTTTTTGCGCAGAGATTTCATCGAGTAATTTTTTTATGCGCTCTTCAAACTGCCCTCTGTAAACAGTACCAGCAACAAGTAATGCCAAATCGAGAGTGAGAATACGCTTGTCTTTAAGTTTTTTGGGTACATTGTTTTTGGCAATGAGCTGGGCAATTCCCTCTGCTAAAGCTGTTTTTCCCACCCCGGGGTCGCCGACAAAAACGGGATTATTTTTTGTTTTGCGGACCAGAATTTCCATTGTTCGCCTTATCTCTCGTTCTCGCCCCACTACAGCGTCAAGCTTTCCTGCTCGTGCTTGCGCAGTAAGATCTACTGTGAAGAAATCAATGGCTGGAGTTTTGCTTTTTTTACGTTTTGTTTTGCCTGGAGTGGTAGTAGGCATTGCTTGAGGAGCACCATTTTCTTGCAACAGCGTATCCATTATCTGTTGAGCGTGGCTTAGCTTATCTCGAATCACTTTGTCCATGTGGCTAAGGTCGTTAAACGTTTCCATAAGCTCAATTTTAATTTTTTCCGGGTCGACACCTAATTGAGCAATTATCTGATAGCTAATTAAATCAGGCGAAGAGACACACGCCATTAATAAATGTTCGCTTTCTATCGACGCGTGGTGATATTTAGTTGCGATTAATACTGCTCTTTTTAGTACAAGCCTTCCCGAAGGACTTAGCCCGCTGTTAGAGCGAGTGCTGGTAGTAGAAACTCCAAGAATAAGGCGGATTTGATCCGCGGAAATCATATAGTTTCGCAAAATGTCGAACGCGAAAGTGCCTCTTATGGAAGAGAGAGCAATTAGTACATGTTGCGCACCGACATCTGATTGCATATTATTGGCAATCGCTTGCGCATTAATAAGTGCTTTACGCGCTCCTTCGCTGAATCGATCAAAAATATCGAAATTATTGCGTTGGGGCAACACTACTCCTTATTTTTATCGGCTTCCTCTTTATGGGTCTTTATCTCTTTTTCATCACTCTCGGCTTTTTCGCCATTTGCGTCATTTTTATCTTTCGGTTGGGAGGCCTCGCCTAAGCCAGATTTTTTAGTAGATCCCTTGCTGGTTACGTCGATTTCCCAGCCAGTAAGAAGGCTTGCGAGGCGAACGTTTTGCCCACGTCGCCCGATCGCTAACGACAGCTGATCTTCCGGCACTTCTACCTTTGCCCTTTTTTCTTTTTTGCCCAGAGTGATTTTGTTTATTTTTGCCGGGGACATAGCATTAAGAATATAATTTTTTGTGTCCGGGTCAAAAAGGATGATATCAATTTTTTCTTCACCAATTTCGGAAAGTACTGCTTGGACTCGCGAGCCGTGCTGACCGACGGCTGACCCTACAGGATCAATGCCTTCTTCGTCACTCCATACGGCAATTTTTGTTCTTGCCCCCGCTTCGCGAGCAATTCCTTTGATTTCTACCGCACCAGAGTTGATTTCTGGCACCTCGAGCGCGAAAAGCGCGCGAATAAACTCTGCCGAAGAGCGGGAAACGATAATCCGGGGACCACGCGCGTTTTCTTCTACTTCTTGCACATAAACCCTAATCCGTCGCCCGATATTGTAACTTTCATTTTCGATTTGTCCGCTTGGGAGAAGAACACCGGTAGTTTTCCCTAGACTAACCAAGACAACGCGCCCCTCTACTTGTTGCACAATGCCGTTAACAATTTGTCCTTCTTTGCTTTTAAATTCTTCGTACAGTATGTCTCGTTCTGCTTCACGGATACGCTGAATAATCACTTGTTTCGCTGTTTGAGCGGCAATTCTTCCAAATTCCTCCTTATATTCGAGTTCGGTGCGAATTTCTTCGCCAATTTTCGCCTTTTTATCAATTTTTTTCGCTTCTTCTAGCAGAACATCTACAGCAGGGTTTTCTACTTCTTCTTCCTTTTCCACTACATTGTATACGCGCCAAATCCTAACGTGGCCGGTTTCAGGGTCGAGTGTTGATTGTATATGCTGGCCGGGCCTGCCATAATCTTTGCGATAGGCGGCTGCCAAGGCAGACTCTACCGTTGAAATAACAATATCCTCTGGTAATCCCTTTTCTAGTGCGAGTTGCTTAATCGCTGCCATAAAATTTATACTCATATTTACTCCTGTGTACCTATTATAAAACTATTGGGTGGCTCGCGCCACCCACATCCACCTTCTTATAGGTATATTTTACTATACTGCTTCCAATTGTCAAGAAATAAACATTATTTTTTGCTTAATGAACCTTGTTTCCCAAGAGAACATTTTTAATGTAATAAGCAGGGAATACTAACGTGGCGTTAATAATTCTTTTGAATCTTTTCGGTTCGAAAAATAAGCGCCAGAGCCATTCAAGGCCAATTTTACGAAAAAATGATGGGGCGCGATAAGCTGTTCCGGCCATGAAATCGATTGTTCCTCCTACTCCAACATAAACAGACTTAATATCATTTTTAATGTTATTTATAAAATATTCCTGTTTTGGAGCACCAAGTGCAACTAGTGTTACGTGTGGTTTAAAGGCCTTAATTTCTGAGATCAATTGCTCAGGAGGCGTATTAGGATTAATTGTGCCACCATTATTACCATAAAGAGAAAGTGCTGGGTATCTTCCCAAAAGTTTTTCACATGCCTTTTTGTTCGCTTCCGAGCTTCCACCAATTAGCGCAACTTTGTAGCTGTTATTTGCGCACAGTTTTATCAGTTTTTCGGACAGCTCTACTCCTGTAACTCTTTCTCTAAAGCGATTACGTGTAAAAATGTTAGTTAAATATAATATACCAACCCCATCGGGCACTCGGAGGTCAAAGGCGGAAAGAATATTTCTGAATCGTTTATTACGGGTGGCAAGTACTAAAAATTCTGGGTTAACGGTGGCAATAGTAAGGCTTTCATTGCTTTTAATGGCCTTGTGTATTTTGTCTAACGTTTCCACTAAAGTAATGTTGTTAATTCTTTGCCCTAAAACAATAATATTTTCATTTTTTTCCATGGTAGGCAATATTAATAAGAACCTGTAAGGTTTCTGCCCCTGCTTTTTCCCACGTAAATTGTCTTGCGCGCTGCAAGCCCAAGCTGACAAGGCGCCTGCGGAGGTCAGGTTTATTGATGAGACGGCTACAACCGGAAGCAATTTCCAGTGGCTTAAGAGGGTTAACCAATATCGCCGCCTCGCCAGCAACTTCCGGGATACTAGTAGTATTGCTTGCTACAACTGGTACACCTGAAGCGAACGCTTCTAATATTGGCAGGCCGAACCCTTCAAAAAAAGTTGGGAATAAAAAGATATCTGCTTCTCTAAGAAGAATCGGGAGCTTAGTATCGTCAATGTAGCCGGGCAAGATAATGTCATTTTTAATTACAGGAGGGAGACTTTCAATGAATTCTTTTACTTTATCGAAACCAAATTTTGGCCTTCCTGCTAAGATAAGTTTATGACTAATAGATGATTCCTTACGCAAAAGGTTAAAAGCCTTCACCATACCGTAGACATTTTTTTTCTCCTCAAGGCGTCCAACAAAAAGAATATACTTGCCATATTTTGGCTGGAAAACAAGACGATCGTTAGATTTGAGCGGGCGGTAACGATTACGGTTAAAGCCATGGTGGACCACGGTAATATTATTGCTTTTAGCTTGGGGATAGAATTTTAGAATATCTTTTTTCGTTGCCTCGGAAATGGCAATAATATGAGCGGCTCTTTTTACTGCCTGGTTCATGGAAAAATTATGGTAAAGCAGTTCGTGTCGTGGATAAAGCGCGGGATAATGTTTAAAACCAAGGTCGTGAATAGTAGTAACAATGGGTGCGCGAGATGATATTGGAATGGTATGGGCGGGAACAAAAAGTACATCAGGAGGATGAACTGTTGCTTCCCAGCTCAAGCGAATTTGTGTCCACAGGCGTGGCGGGAGCGTCATTACCTTTTCTTCTGCGTTATGAGGCAAAACACCTAAACTGTGGCGGAGAGGTGTTTTCGTATAAAGTTTAAACAAGTCGTGGCCGTCGGCAACCTCTAAGATTGCCTGGACGATTTCTTGAGTATAGTATTCCGTGCCAGACTTAAACTGTTTTGTTGCTTTAGAAACATCAATACCAATAGTTACTTCATCCATAAAACACTCTTTTTGAATTCATTGAGATGCTCGATTGCCACTCCAATACCGCGAACAGTACAGAATTCTGGTTCTTCCACAACCTGGCACGGAACACCGGTTACTTTTGTCATGAGTTTGTCAATATTTCTTAGGCCGGCTGTTCCCCCTGTAATAATTATACCCTTATCCATTACGTCACTTGCAAGCTCTGGCGGAGTATTTTGTAAAACTTGTTTCACCGCTAAAATAACGTCGTTAAGAACTTGTTTAATGGGTGCGCCAATGTCTGAGCTTTTAATAATCATACTTTCTGGCAGACCTGTGACAGCATTGCTACCAGACACTTCGATTGCTTTATCTTCCTTGTCGCTATCATCACTTTTTGCCTTATTGCTTTTATCGCCTTTATCTTTCTTGCTCGCAGCTGTTGCGGAACCGATTTCTTTTTTAATGTGCTCTGCGGTTTGTTCACCCACAATTAACCCATGTTGCTTGCGAAGGTGGGTAGCAATAGCATTATCAATTTTTTTACCTGCCACCCGTAAGCTAGTAGAGGCAACAACATCACCCAGGGCGATAACAGCTACCTCACTGGTCCCTCCGCCAATATCAATGATTAAGTTACCACTCGGGCTAGAAATGGCCACTCCTGCCCCAAGCGCTGCGGCAATAGGCGCTTTTATTACATATGTATTTTTTGCTCCTGCCGCCTGACAAGCGTCAATTACTGCCCGTCTTTCAGTACTAGTAACACCAGCGGGAATTGCCACCATTACTTCGGGCCGTGTCAGGCGTATACGACCGGTGATTTTATTAAAAAAATAACGGAGCATTCCCTCTGTAATGCGAAACGAA
>JAGOOF010000014.1 GCA_017992655.1 Patescibacteria group bacterium | reverse complement strand
TACGGGAATAGCCTGCCCTGCATCGAATGGTGCAGGGTTCTCGGACATTAATCCTCGAACGATATTTTTTTACTGTTCGAGAGAACGCGCGAAGCGCCATCTCGAGAACTACCACGTAAGTCCTAGCATCAACGGTATTTAGTTCTCGTCATTCCATTCCTCGAACAATAAAACTGATACTGTTCGAACGCAGTGAGAACTACTATGAAAGCACGACAATTCACGGAATAGTTCTCGGGGATTACCCCTCGAACAGTAATAAGATAGCTTGCCCCGCTCAGCGGGGCTCCCGAACGCAGTGAGAACTATCCGTGGCCCTAATACTGTTCGAGCAAAGCGAGAACTCTCCGTACATTTTTACAGCTTTCAATACATTAAATTACCGTCGGTTTAGATGTTTGCCATTTGTGGGTTCTCGCCCAACCTCATGTACTTACACTACTATTTCCAAAAACCACTAATCAATTTTTCTTTTTTTCTTCTTGACCACCCTTTGATTTGTTTCTCTCTGCGAATTGCTTCAATCTCGGTCTCAAATTCCTGTTTCCATAAAATTTTTCTTGGTTTATTTTGAAAAGTATGTTTGGCACCTTGTTTATTGACGTGTCGATACAACCTCGAAGTTGTATTTTTGGTATGGCCAGTGTAATAGCTACCATTATCACATAGCAAGATATAGGTGTAATGTTTCATCACATTTGCCCTTCGATAAACTCAGGGCATTCGACTTTTTATTAATTATGGTCGCAGACCATGAGCTTGTCGAATGGCGGTGAGGGTGGGATTCGAAGGGGCGAAAGCCCCTTCTCTATCAATACCTTATGTTTTGTTAAACTTCGTGTAGCTGTGCCTTTACTAGAGCAATACCGAATCTAAACATCTCTCATTTGTGGGTTCTCGCCCAACCCTCATGACATTATCACCAACTTGCAGTTGGTAATAATGTCATGGCGGTGAGGGTGGGATTCGAACCCACGATACTCTTGCGAGTATACGCGCTTTCCAAGCGCGCGCACTAGACCAGCTATGCGACCTCACCATCTCTTAGATTATAGTTTATCCTCTTGCTTAGAATCAAGGTCTTTGCGCATCTTTTTTTGCAGTTCGAATACCGAGCGCCCCGATTCCTGAGGCGGTGTTACTTTATCGCGCTTTGCTTCGCGCGCGCGAATATCTTCTGCTGTTTCTTCAAACTGCTCGTCGTAGTCGAGTTTGCCCATAATGTTTTAGTTATTATAACTTTGGTACAAGTCGTGCAAATGTTTAAGTGCTAGGTTACGCGCATAAACATTAATTTCCAGCTCGGGGCGCGAGGCGATTTCATCCATTATCAACTGCTTCTCACTATAACGAGCACCGACAACAGGCACATACGGGTCGTTGTAGGCGGCAACATAGTGATTATAGCCCACCATAGCCGCATCGCGAGCGGTGCTTTTAAACTGGCTTTCATGGGCGCGACAAGCACGCCTCTTTGTGTCGATAACGTCCGTAATATCCACAATTTCTAATTCATTTTGCGCGGCGAAAATATCGCTCCACACACCAAAGCCACGTAACTCCGGCGTAAAATCGGGCACTTTGTAAATCGCTTCCAGTGTTCTTTGCAAACAAGCAATATGAGTAAGATGTTTTTCAAAGGGAGAGGGTACGTAAATACGCGCTGGTTTTAGCGCGATTAACACACGAAATATGTCTTGTGTTACTTCTTCCATACGTTTTTTTGTAACATCGGCCGACTCAAAGTTAAGAAAGATACCAGCAAGCCCCCCGTAGACACGCATACTTTTTACCGCCTCCTCCTGGCGTAAGGTGGCCAAAGAAGCAGGCGAGCGCCTTCCTCCCATTGTGGGTGAGCCACTACCGCTTGTTACGAACACCGTAAAAACGTTATCCTCACTATCGGCGTGGATTTTAAGACTTCCACCTACCCCAAGTGCGTCATCGTCGGGATGCGGGGCAATACAAACAATATTATTGTCCCTGCCTTGAAACTCGTTTAAATTTACACTCTCCGGCAAAACACACGCGCCGTTGTTTGATAATTCAATCATTACTACCATTATACAATAAAACGGTTGCCTCCGTTTCATAAAAGCAAAAAAGCACCTTTAAAGGGTGCTTTTTTGCTTTGTTATCGTAAGAATTGTGGTCGTTACGATAGCTCGGGACGAGCGGGACGCTCGGACATTGGACGGGCCAAATTGACCTTTATTGGGCGGCCATCTAATTCTTTGCCATCCCACATTTCAATGCCTTTTTGCGCATCTGCTTCGCTTCCAAATTCGACAAAGCCGAAACCTTTGGAGCGACCGCTCATTTTGTCGGTAATTACGCGAGCTTCAGCTACTTCACCAGCTTTCGCAAACGCCTCTTTGAGGCTTTCGTCGGTGGTAGAATAACTCAAATTACCAACATAGAGCTTTTTCTTATTTACTTCTTCCATCTTTTTCCAACAAATACTTGCTGAATGGTTCTCGTAAGTCGACCACTTTATTATTAAAAAGCTTACGCCCATATTATAGCGTAATGCTTTTTAATAGTCAAAGAAAATAGGTAATATTTTTAAACCTATCTTATTTCTTCTTTTTAGGGGCTGTGGATTTCTTGCCATAGCCGGTGCCAAAAATCGCTACTACTGCGCCGATTATCGCCAAAATTATCCACGCCCAGGGATCTACCAGGTGGGAGAACACATACATCACTACACCACCAATTAACATTATCACGCCAACCCAAAAGGTTAGGTTCATCTTCCTCCTTGCTATTTTATTATTTATTCAATTGCACAGGTACCGCTGGGGCTAAAACAACTTCTGCTTTGCGGGCCACCCTTTGGCCCCTTTGCAAAAGAAGCGACTACAATAAGCACCACGCATATCGCCAAAATTATCCACAGGACCATTGGCACGCGTCGCACTACCTTGCCTGCTTTGCTAGCAGTTTTCGATATTTTTGTTTTTGTTTTTTTCATAAACTCATTTTACCACATTTTTATTGCAGAGGTTTATGGCCGTTACTCTGTGGTGACACCATCGAATTCTGGCTCATCCTCGAGTGCTTCCTTTTTTGTTTTTCTAACTACCCCGTCTTTATGGTGAGCGGGAGCATAGATTGTGTACATTTTTAGCTCTTCTGAATCAGAAGTGTTAATAATATTGTGTTTTGCCCCTGCCGGCACGATAATAGCAGAGCCGTCTTCCACTGCGTATTCGTTGCCATCGATTAAAACTTTGCCGTGCCCTTCTTCAAAGCGAAAGAATTGGTCGTTTTCCGGGTGTACTTCGTCCCCTATATCCTCCGAGGGTAAAAGCGACATCAGCACAAGCTGGCAGTGCTTTCCAGAATACAACACCTTGCGAAAATTATCGTTTTCAAGTGTGTCTTTTTCGATATTTGCGTGAAAACCTTTCATTATACCTCCAGTTTTATTATTTAGATTGCTTTATACCAAAATTCACGTTAGACGATATTGTTTAGAGTTATTACAGTATGGAGCGCAGGCTCATTTGCTCACTGAAATGCTCTGTTTCTTCTACTATGGCACGCATCATTTCCACTGTCTTAATGGGGTGTTTTCCCATTGCGGTTTCGTCGGAAAGCATTACCGCACTCGTGCCATCAAGCACTGCGTTGGCCACATCACTTACCTCCGCCCGTGTTGGCCTTGGCTGGTCCGCCATGCTTGCCAGCATTTGGGTAGCGGTAATTACTGGCCTACCCGCCACCTTGCAACGGCGGATAATCCTTTTTTGCACCAATGGTACTTTCTCAATGGGTATTTCAATACCCAAGTCGCCCCGCGCCACCATGATCCCATCGGTAGTTTGCAGAATATCCTCAAAATCTTCTATCGCCTGGCGGCGCTCTATTTTTGCAATTAGCTTCGCGCGCCCTGCTACCTTCTCTTTGATAATAGCCACGTCTTGGTCGTTAGACACAAAACTTAATCCAACGTAGTCAATTTTATGCTTTAAGATAAATTCTAAATCCTCTTCGTCTTTTGCGGTAAAATTATCTTTTAGTGTAATGGTGGGCAAGTTAACTCCCTTATGGGAGTAGATTATTCCCCCCGTTACCACCTCGCAAGCAATGTCTTCCGCGCTGGTTTTTAATACTTTAAGCTCAATGGTGCCATTGTCTAGCATTATAGGGTCGCCTTTTTTAAGCGTAATATTTTCTCCCTCCACTCCTGTTATGCTAATTTCGTTGCGTCGGTATTTTTCTTTTGTAGCACAGCTAATTATGACTTTTTGCCGGGGTAAAAGGCGCCGTCCTGCTTTCGGCAAATCGCCTACCCTAAAACGTGGCCCTTGCAAATCGCCAAGAATCTCCACATTTCTTTTTAGCTTTTTCGCCTGGCGGCGGATATAGGTGACCCAGCGCGCGTACTCTTCGTAGTAACCATGGGAAAAATTAAAACGGGCAATATCCATGCCCGCTTCAATCAAGGCACGAATATCGCTTTCTGTTTTTGTTGCCGGCCCAATGGTGGCGACAATTTTTACTCTGCGGTTTTTGGGTTTAACT
Source organism: Patescibacteria group bacterium (assembly GCA_017992655.1). Taxonomy (GTDB): domain Bacteria; phylum Patescibacteriota; class UBA1384; order UBA1384; family UBA1384; genus UBA1384. The sequence continues at coordinate 6,791 of JAGOOF010000014.1, read as the reverse complement.
TTGCCTAAAATTTTCATTTATGACACTCCTAATTATTTCGGGGTTAAAACCACGGCGCGCAAGCAAGCCATAACACTTTTGCCGGGCAACGCGTCTTTCCATTGTAGCATAACGGGGTAGTTTTTGCCTAATTAATTTGCGCGCAAGAGCAATTTCTGAACGTGAAGCAAGCGCTTCATCTTGGAAAATTTGCGCAATGGTTTCTTTCTCTATCCCTTTTTGCTTTAACTCTTGGGTAAGAAGATAATGGCCACGAGGGCTCGCCCCATCGCGCGATAAAATGAAATTTTTTCCGTAGTCGTAGTCGTTAATGTAGCTGTATTTCTTGCACAACACAATAACCGCTTCTATCTCTTTTTTGGGGTATTTTTTATAGGCAAGCTTAGCACGTAACATTTTTTCTGTGTAAGCTCGCCTTCCCAGAAGAAATAAAGCATAATCCTTGGCGTTCATTGCAAAAATAATATGTTACTATTCGTTGTCTGTTTCTTCTTGTTGCTTTTTCTTTATCACTTGCAGTATCTGCTTACGCAGCCTCTCTTGCAACTTCTTGTCTTTTCTAATAACAGCGCGTGCCGCTTCTTTCCCCTGCCCAAGTTTTTCCGCCTCTTTCCCTTCTTGTGCTGCGAGTGTAAACCAAGAGCCACTTTTTTCGACTAGACCGTACTGTACTCCCAAGTCCAGTATCTCGCCGGAGAGAGAAATGCCCTCGTTATACATTATGTCGAATTCCGCCTGTCTAAAAGGTGGGGCAACTTTGTTTTTTACCACTTTAACACGAACACGGTTCCCTACCGCCTCCTCCCCTTGTTTTAGTTGCTGGATACGGCGGATATCGATGCGCACCGAAGAGTAAAACTTGAGCGCCATCCCTCCCGTGGTAGTTTCCGGGTTGCCAAACATAATACCGATTTTCATTCTTAATTGGTTAATGAAAATAGCGGCCGTTTTAGAGCGCGCGAGCGCGCCTGTTATTTTACGCATTGCCTGCGACATTAAACGCGCTTGCACTCCCATACTGCTTTCGCCCATTTCTCCTTCTATCTCACTACGGGGAACAAGAGCGGCAACAGAGTCAACCACCACTACATCTAAAGCGCCCGAGCGGATAAGAGTTTCCGTAATCTCCAGTGCCTGCTCGCCCGTATCTGGCTGAGAAATAAGCAGGTTCTCAATGTCAACGCCGATCTTCTTCGCGTATTCCGGGTCAAAAGCGTGTTCTGCGTCAATAAAAGCGGCAATTCCGCCATTACGTTGCGCGTTGGCAATTATGGTGAGTGCAAGTGTTGTTTTACCACTACTTTCTGGCCCAAAAATTTCGATTATCCGCCCTCGGGGAACCCCGCCAATACCCAGAGCGATATCTACTCCAATTGAGCCCGTCGATATGGCATCAACATTTAGGTGGTCGCTTTGACCCATTTTCATAATTGCGCCGGCGCCGAACTGTTTTTCGATGGAACCAAGTGCTGCCTCTAGTGCTTTTCTTTTACCTTCTAATTCATCGGCCATTTTCTCCTTCCGTTTTCTATGGTTAATTATTGGTTGGGTTAGGGGACGCCTCAAAGTCGGCAAATATTTTTAATACCTTAATATTTTCCTTGCCGATTCTGTTTTGTGCTCTAATCTCAATGGTGTTTACTCCTCGTTTAAGCCCCACTTTTTGGCTAAAGTATCCTTCCGCGTCCACACTAATCTCTTGCCCGTTAATTTGCAATTTCGCTGTTTCTGTTGTTTGCCCGCGCACCACCACGCTATCCTCGCGGACAGTATCACCCTCCGGCGCTACTAGTATAATAGGAGGGGGGGAGCTAAAACGCTTCACTTGCCAGCCAACATAAGAAAATAGGCCTAAAACAACTAAACTCACCGCTATCACCACAATTGTTTTAGGAGTAATGGCAAAACCTAATTCTTTTACGGTACCGGTGGGGCGAAAGCTTTTGTTTTTTGCCGAAGGCACGGCCATACTTCGTTCCATCTTGTACTGCTTTAGCACCTCTCCTACGGGGAGCCCTAAAAACTCTGCATAGCTTCTTAAAAAACCGGTCAAATAGACTGGACCAGGCAGGGCGCGGTAGTTGTCGTCTTCAATTGCCTTTAGGTAGCGAGCTCTTATTTTCGTAGCCTCTTCTACCTCATCGTACGTAAATTTTTTACGCCTTCGTGCTACTTCCAGACGCTGGCCTAACGTTTTGCTACCTCTTATTTTGCGCGTGGTAAATGAACCCATACTCTTAATATCAAGCGTAATAAAATAAATGTCAAATAACAAAACAGGGCTTTAACCTGTTAGGTTAAATGGCGTTTTTCCCTAACGTTCTTCTTCCTCTTCGTTTTCTACTTTGGGAAGCGGGGCAGAGGGAGGAGGAACGCTTTTTGGCCACCGGCTTTCACGTTCTTCGCTGTTTTCCTCTTCGCTTGCTGGCGTTTCATTTTTTTTAGCGGGCCGGTAGCTCGGTTCGCTTGTTGTGTAAACGGGCGCCACAAAGCCGGGATTAACGCTTTGTGTTGGGCGCGCATTAGAAGGGGAAGTATCAAAACTATCGACGTACACTTCTCTTGGTTTTGCTCCCGAACCAGGGCTTACTACCCCGTTTTGCTCCATCTCGTCTAGCAAACGGGCGGCACGAGCGTAGCCCACCTTTAAGCGCCGCTGGATAAAAGTGGCCGATGCTTTGCCTGTTTGCACTATGAGCTCTTTTGCTTCGTCGTACATGGGGTCATCGCTTTCTCCGTCTACACTTTTTTTACCTTGGACAGGCTTAAATTCCGCAATCGATTGGTCGTACACCGCATGGCCACTTTTTTTCAAAAAGTCGGTAATTTTTCTTATTTCTTCGTCGCTTAAAAGTACGCCCTGAATACGTCTGGGCTTACCTGTATCGGCACTCAAATAAAGCATGTCGCCATTGCCAATGAGTTTTTCTGCCCCTGCCATGTCGATGATTGTCCTGGAATCGACCTGGCTTGCCACCGCGAAAGCAACACGGGCAGGCACATTTGCTTTAATTAAACCAGTAATTACATTAACAGACGGCCTTTGGGTAGCAATAATAAGGTGAATGCCTGTTGCGCGCGCCATTTGGGCAATGCGCACAATTGCTCCTTCTACCTCGTTTGCCGACTGTGCCATTAAATCTGAAAGTTCGTCGATAATTAAAACAATATTGGGTATTTTTGTGTACACTGTGCCATCTTCCGTCGGTTTTAAATTGCCGCTTTTAGCCCGTTCGTTATAGCTTCCTAAATCACGCACCCCCACGTCTTGAAACACCCTAAAGCGACGCTCCATTTCTGCTACTGTCCATTTTAAAATATTGATGGTTTTGTCGGCATCAACAACCACCGGTGTAAGCAGGTGGGGAATACCGTTGTAGGGGGTAAATTCCACTCTTTTGGGGTCAACAAGAATAAACCTAAGGTCCTCGGGCGAATTTTGATAAATAAGACACGCGATCATCGAGTTTATGCAAACCGACTTACCACTACCGGTAGCGCCTGCTACCAAAAGGTGAGGTAGTTTTGCCAAATCGGCCATCATCGGTTTACCGGCCACATCTAGCCCAAGAGCAAGCACTAAGTTCGATTTTTTTGCAACTTCACTGAATTCTTTGTGTTCAAGTATTTCGTGTAAGGTAACATTCCGTCTTTCTTCATTGGGTACTTCTACTCCCACCGTCCCACGCCCGGGAATGGGCGCTTCAATTCTTACCGCCTCTGCCGCAAGAGCGAGTGCAAGATCGCCGGCGCGCGACGTTATTTGATTTAGCTTTACACCCTCCGCTGGCATAAACTCCAACTGCGTAATAGTGGGTCCAACGTTAACCTTGCCAAGTTCTACCTTTATATTAAAGTCTTGTAGCTTCTTTTGGATAAGCCTAGACTTTTTATCCTGTAGCTTTATTGTCCTTGCTGCCTTCTCTGTGTCTTGTTGTCTGGCAACGAGCAAGGAAAGTGGTGGTGGCTCGTAATGCTGGTTGTTACTCGGAATAAACGCTGGCTGTTGTATGCTTATTTGCTCTTCCTTCGGGTGAGACTTTCTTACCTTCCAATCCTTCATCCTTTTCACAATTCTAAATACCGATACCTTATCTTTTTGATTTTCGGGGCTATTTCTTTCGCCCTCTCTATTTTTCCCTCTATCGTAAAAATTAAGCCTTTCAAAAACCCTTCTTATTGAAACGCCAAAAGCAAAAACTAGGTCGATAAACAAAAGCGCAATAAGGACAAGGTATGTCCCCACTGCCCCAAAACCACCCTGGATCCACCGGTTGAGCGTGCTACCCGTAGTGCCACCATAGTTGTTAAGTAAGCCAATAAAAATAATAAAAGCAATAAGCGCACCGATTACTTGCTTTTTGTGGCCACGTAGGTAATCGAGCGATAACATCACGAGGCCTAAAACAACCATTAAAAGTGGCAGAAGCGTTCCCGCAATCACACCAAAGTAATAAAAAGAAAAATCTTTAAGCGCGACGCCCACCCTCCCTCCTGCGTTAAAAAGTGCAAGGAGTGCAACTAAGCCAAGCACAACCAAAACAACGGCCACTACCTCACGCACAAGGTTAACGTTGGCCTCAAAAGACGCTTTTGCCTTTGGTTTTCTCCCTCTCTTTGCCATATTTAATCTTACCTCACCCGTAATTATACCATAATTACGGGAGGTGCTAAAAAATAATAGTTACGCGTCGTCTTCTAGCCCGAAAGCGTTTTCCACCGCTTGGTCGAGTTTCTCACCGATTTTCCGTTTGATTTTTTTGCCATCAACGGGCTGGAACATAACATCACCAACCTTTTCCGCCACTTCTTCAATTGATTCTTCCAGCCCCTTTTTTTTCTTGCTCATTTGTTTGATTGTCCTCTTTCTTCTAACAATGTCTCTATCGCTTCCTTAACTTGTGCGTATGTATCTTTAAATTCATTGTATTCTTCGTCCAGCTTTTTTTCCCACTCATCTAATTTTGTTGCGAGGGTTTCAATATCTGTCTTTTTACCTTGTTCGTTGTTTGCTCCTGTCTCTTCGGGCGCGGAAAAAGGATTGCTTTCCGTAACGGGAACATTTACACCAGGCTCTCCCGGTGCTGGCATAGGGTTTTCTTCTGTGGGAGGTGGAGGCATTCCAGGAGCAGGTAGTACTTCATCTGGAGCAGACGTCTCCGCCGTTACAGGCGCTTCTGGCAATGGTTCTGAAGGTGCGGGTGTTTCAGAAGTAGGTGGCTCAGGCGATACCGATGCTGGCACTGGTGTTTCGGCGGGGGTAGGTACTTCATTTGTTGACAACGTATTATTATCTCCGGTAGGTGCTTGTTCTGGCGTAACAACTCCTGGCATAGGAGTATTTGGATTCTCGTTTGTAACCCCTAAAGGTGGCCCAACTGGTGGCAAAGAACCTTTGTCGTTAAGTTGGTCGTTGAGTGGCATTCCAAGAGTATTTTCCAAATTACTAGCATTACGCACCACTTCGGTATTTTGTTCGTCCGGCATCTGGCCTCCGGCATCTGGCTGTGTCTCTACTGCACTTACTCCATCCACCACGCTCGGCCTTTGCTCCTCTGCATTTGCTCCCGGCACCTGGCCACTGGCATCCGGCGGCATTTGCTCTCCTGTATTTGCGTCTGGCCACTGGCCACTGGCATCTGGCGGATTTAGGCCTCCGGCAACTGGCTGTACATTTTGTACTTCCGGCATCTGTCCTCCGGCAACTGGCTGATATAGGCTACTGGCAACTGGCTGACTTGGGTTATCCGGCATTATCTCCTCCTATTGAATTAACTCTCTTTCAAAAAATATTTGGTCATTAATTTGGCTTGCAAAGTTACCAAAAATTGGCCAATCTTCCATGGCCAGCAGTGCGTAAAAAATAATCACAAAAAGCACCGTTGCCCCAAAGGCAAAACCGATACCCTGTAAAAGACCGTAGCTAAAACCATACCAGCGGGAACGGCGTTTGGTGAAATCACGGTCTAGGCGGTCAACCACTCTTGCAAGCTGGCTCGCCGCCTCCACAAATTGCGTGGATGCTTCCTTTTTTTCTGCCATTATTAATAGTTTATCAAATATTAGAAAAAAACAAAACTCATAAAATATACTGTTCGAACTGTACGCAGTGAGAACCATCTTTTCGTTTGATGTGATACTCACGGGAATAGTTCTCGAGATGGTCCCTCGCTTCGCTCGCTACAGTTCTCTCGAACAATAAAAAACGAACGGAACGAGAACTATCCGTAGCCTCTAATACTGTTCGAACGAAGTGAGAACTACTGCGTCAGTATCAAGATAGCGAAAATAGTTCTCGGGGATTACCCCTCGAACAGTAAAAACTTTACTGTTCGAACGAAGTGAGAACTATCGGTCGGTTGCGGTATCAACGGCTCATAGTTCTCGATGGTTACATCTCGAACAGTAATAAGATAGCTTGCCCCGCTCAGCAGGGTTCTCGGTGAGTACACCTCGAACAGTAAAAACTTTACTGTTCGAACGAAGTGAGAACTATCCGTGGCCCTAATACTGTTCGAACGAAGTGAGAACTACTACGTAAGTATCAAGATAGCGAAAATAGTTCTCGGGGATTACCCCTCGAACAGTAAAAACTTTACTGTTCGAGCAAAGTGAGAACTACCACGTAAGTATCAAGATACCGAAAATAGTTCTCGAGGATTACCTCCCGAACAATAAGATTTTACTGTTCGAACGAAGTGAGAACTATCGGTCGGTTGCGGTATCAACGGCTCATAGTTCTCGATGGTTACATCTCGAACAGTAATAAGATAGCTTGCCCCGCTCAGCAG
>JAGOOF010000064.1 GCA_017992655.1 Patescibacteria group bacterium | reverse complement strand
CTCCTGCCCCGAGCGCTGCGGCAATAGGCGCTTTTATTACATATGTATTTTTTGCTCCTGCCGCCTGACAAGCGTCAATTACGGCCCGTCTTTCAGTACTAGTAACACCAGCGGGAATTGCCACCATTACTTCGGGCCGTGTCAGGCGTATACGACCGGTGATTTTATTAAAAAAATAACGGAGCATTCCCTCTGTAATGCGAAACGAAGCAATTACACCGTCTTGGAGAGGGTAGGCAGCACTAATACTTTCAGGTGTTCGCCCGAGCATGTGTTTCGCTTCGCGCCCCACCGCCACAATTTTGTTATTAACAGCGTCAAGGGCAACAACAGAAGGTTCATTAATAACAATCCCCTTACCAGGACGGTAAACGCGAATATATGTGGTACCAAGATCTATTGCTAATCTGCTCATTTTATATATTAACTAATTAAAAAGCACAACATTACTTATGATATGAGTTTATATTTTAAATAGCAAACTAATTTGCCACTCTTTCAATATCGGCACCGATTGATTTGAGCTTATACTCTATTCTTTCGTAGCCACGGTCAATTATTTCTGCTTTTGCCACAACAGTTTGCCCTACGGCAATAAGGCCAGCAAGTACCACCGTTGCACCCGCACGGAGATCTACCGATTCAATCACTGCGCCTTTTAGTTTTGTTGGCCCTTCGATAAACGCACGTCTTTCATCCATAACAGTGGTTTTGGCTCCCATTGCATTGAGTTGCTCTAAATATTTTAGACGGTCTGAAAAAAGCGCCTCGTAAATTATTGATTTACCCACTGCTTGCGTGAGAAGAAGACCGAAGGGAGACTGAAGGTCTGTCGGGAAACCGGGGTAAACAGCTGTTTTAATAGAGGTCGCTTTTAATTTGCTCTTGTTCACGGTAATGTGTTTTTGTTCGGCCAAAATATTGCCGCCGATTGCTTGAGCGATTTTAATAGGCATGGACAGGTGCGTTGTATTAAAACCGCTTATACGCAAATTCTCACCAAGCAATAGGCCTGCTACCATCCATGTGCCAGCCTCGATACGGTCGCCAATAATATGGTGAGTTGTTCCCCTTAATTTACTTACTCCAACCACTTTGATGATCTTAGGACTAACGCGCTCAATTTTTGCTCCCATCTCACTAAGCATGGCGATAAGATCATCGACTTCTGGCTCCGCAACAGTGTTAGTAATACTTACCGTACAGTCGCTTAGCACGCTATAGATTATGGCATTTTCCGTTGCGGTAACAGAACGCTCTAACAACCTTACATTATTTGGAATGTTTTTTTTCTTTGTGAAATGGTACTTATCGCCTTTTACCAAAACTTCTACACCCATTTGCGTTAGTATATCGGTGTGCTCAGTGAGAGGGCGGGCCCCAATGGCACAACCGCCGGGGCAGGGGAGGACTGCCTTTCCTATTCTTGCGAGCAAGGCACCAACGAAGACTACAGAGCCACGAAGTGATTGGGTGGGAACATCGGGGAGAATATGGGTTTCAAGCTTATTCGCTTTTATCGAGAGCGTATCATTATCCCACTTTATTTGCGCCCCTAAAAGCTGGGCAATATCGGCCATTTTTTTTACATCGAGGATCTGTGGAGTATTCTTTAAAACAACCTCATCGGAAGTAAGAAGCGCGGCCGCAATCATTTTCAGTGCAGCATTCTTTGCACCACTGACCGCAATTTCACCCTTTAACGCGTTTTCGCCACCAATGATTAATTTCATATGTATCAATTTTACAGTATAATGAAAACATCAGCAACAAAACATTAAAGTTTTATAAAATGAAACACAACCGTTTTCTGCCTACTATTATGAAAACCGTGCTTGCTTGTTTGTTTTTTGTGGCGGCGATAATAGTAATCTTAAGCGCTGCCGGCTACCGCCTACAACCCGACAGCCGTTTGGTAGTGCAAACCTCTATGATTGTTGTAAAGTCGCTTCCTAAGGGAACTACTCTCACCGTGAATGGCAAGACAGAAGAAGGGTTTACAAACTGGCGCGTCGGTAGTTTACAGCCTGGAAGCTATAACGTAACGGTCGCGAAAGAAGGCTATAGAGCATGGGAGCGGACGTTGCAAATAGATCCAGGACAAACCGCCCTTTTCGAAGATGTGTTGCTCTTTTTAAATGAGCCGGTTATTGCCGATATTGAGGGCAACCAAAACGAAGGTTTCGTTTCTCGGTTAACAAACAGTGAAAGCGATAGTGACATTGTAATCGATGGTCCAGAACTGTATTACCTCGGAACGTTAGTGACGCGGCTGTCTGGACCAATTAGCAATGCCAGGCTGTACCCCGATGGTGCTCACATTGCATATATTTACGACAACGGCTTTTGGGTCACCGATTTAGACGGGAGTAATAGTGAGCGATTATTTGACATTGCCGGCGACAGTCCTTATGTTTTCCTAAATGGTGGCAGGCAAATACTTTTTCAAAATAACGCACTCTTGAAGACTGCTACGATTTGGTAATTAGTACTTTCTACTGTCGTAGGCCCAATGCAGTACAGCCTGCCTTTGTTTTTGGCGA
>JAGOOF010000063.1 GCA_017992655.1 Patescibacteria group bacterium | reverse complement strand
TTACTGTTCGAATGAAATGAGAACTACTGCGTCAGTGCAAAAACTCACGGGAATAGTTCTCGGACATTAATCCTCGAGCAGTAAGGGGTCAATACTGTTCGAACGGAGTGAGAACTATTACGCTAGTGCAAAAATAACGGTAGATAGTTCTCGAGAGATGCCCTTGCCCCAGACGGGGTGGCTTGCACGCCAAGGGCGGGGCTTCTCGAACAGTAAAAAGCTGTTTCATAGTTGTGTACGCTGAAATTGGCTGCTGGAACCCGTTTAAATACTTGACAAATTCACGTAATATGATATAATTAGGTCTATTCGTTACACGAATATGGTTGCAGGGAGAATCCTGGTTGCGGGAGAGAAAGGTTTCCCCTCCTTACTTTCCTTGACCGCAATCAGGATTCTCTCTACTACCCCCAACCACAAGTTGGTTATATAATTTTTCGCAATTTGTTAAAATCCTTCTAAGGAGGTTGGGCAAGGAGGTGGAGGGAATAATCAAAAAACACCTCATAAGAGGTGTTTTTTGATTACTTCTTTTGCGTTTTTACTTAGTAACTTCAATGCCCATTGAGCGCGCGCTACCTTCTACGATCTTAATTGCCTCTTCTATCGTACGTGCGCTAAGATCCGCCATTTTTGTTTCCGCAATTTCTTTTACCTGTGCTTGGGTTACTTTGCCCACCTTTTTCTTGTTCGGCTCGCCAGAGGCCTTGCTGATCTTTGCCGCTTTTTTCAAGAGCACTGCTGCGGGTGGAGTTTTTAGTTTAAAGGTAAATGTTCTATCTTCATAAATTGTTATTTCCGCAGGCACCACCAAATCGCCCATTTCTTTGGTTTGCTCGTTGAACGCATTAACGAACTCCATAATATTAACCCCATGAGGACCAAGAGCAGTTCCTACTGGTGGAGCAGGGTTTGCCTTGCCCGCTGGCGCTTGTATCTTAACTATTGTCTTTACTTTCTTTGCCATATTTTTCCTTAATACTCACACTTCTCTTATTTGCTTATATTTTTTTAACCTGTAAGGAATCGAGGTTTACCGGCGTCTCCCGCCCGAACATATTAACAGAAACCTTAATTTTTCCTTTGTCTTTATCTACCTCCACCACTTTACCCTCAAAATTTTTCAGTGGCCCGTCGTTAATTTTTACTAACTCCCCTACTTTCAAATCGATTTCAAACTTTGGTTCTTCTACCCCCATTCGCTTTCGGATTCTGTCTACCTCTTCTTTTGCCATAGGCGTAGGGCGAACCCCGAGCCCAATAAAACCGGTAACGTTAGGGGTATTACGCACGACATACCAAGAATCATCGGTTACAATCATTTCTACCAGTACATACCCTGGGAAAATTTTTTTTTCTACGGTTTTCCTTTTACCCGCTTTAATTTCAATTTGCTTTTCCGTGGGAACAATTACATCAAAAACATACTCCTGCATACTAAACGATTGAATACGCTGGCGTAAGCTATCGGCAACCTGATCTTCGTAGCCAGAGTAGGTATGGATTACGTACCAGCCACGTTTACCTTCTTGCTTCTGTTGTGTTTTTTTTGGCTCCTCGTTAGTAGCATCAACTAAAAAGTTGGTCATCACATTACTCCCAAGATATATGTTTTAACTAAAAAGTTGAAACCGAAATCAATGGCGGCAATTGCGCCAACGCATATAAGCAGGGCAACAATTACCACAACGGAATGCTCAAATAATTGTTTGCGCCCAGGCCACGTTACCTTTTTCGCCTCACCTATGGAGCCCAAAACAAATTGTTTAACTTTTTTTACTAGAGCTTTCATTGGATTTTTTAACTTTAGATGCCGTTTTAGAAATTTTTGCCATGATGTCGGTTATTTCAATAATTGTATAATTCTGACGATGGCCACCACGACGCAAATAACGGCTCTTATTTTTAAACTTGAGGATGTTAACCTTTTTTCCTTTGCTATCGCTTAGAACTTTTGCTTTAACTACTTGGCCAGCGTTAAGGATGTCTTTGAATTCCACAAACTCGCCGAGCTTGGCACGGAGTTTGTCCACTTGTAATTGTTTACCAACAGTAACAATGTACTGCTGACCACCAGTATCTATAACACTAACCATATACCTACTTTCATCACTATTATACCTGAAAAGGATAAATAGTCAAGGATAGTATTAGATTAATATTTTTTTACAGTTCAAGAAATGTTAAGATTTTTGGAGCTGTTGCTAGTTCTCCCTGATTAGGTTGTAGTAATTCTGGCATAATATCTTATTATGTTTACTATGTTTCTTGTTGAGCTTTATCTTCTTGTTCTATGAGCCTTTTTATTTGATAGGGCAATAAACCCTTAGCGGCACGCCAGATAACGGCGGTTGAATAATCACCATTGATACTAAATGCGATAGTGCTTTTATCAACACTGGGATAGAGATCTTCTCGCATCTGCCAGGCACGTTTGGAGTCAAGGCCGGCGAGGCTTTGGGCGATATTGGAGTCATAGACAGTGAGGACTGTGGCGATAATGGCTTTATTAACCAAGGGATCTTTTAAGGACTTGTCTCGCATCAGC
>JAGOOF010000013.1 GCA_017992655.1 Patescibacteria group bacterium | reverse complement strand
GAGGCGCCGTTAGCAATGGTAAGGTTATAGAACTGTCTGCTATTGGAGAGTATTTCCTTGCCCGTGCCTGTCATTGTTACCGTAGAGGCATTTTTATTAAATGTTGTAACATGCTGGTTATCGAAATTCCCACCCACAGTCCAAGTGGCATCACCCATGTCAGTTTGGGTGTTATCCATGATGACATTGCCCGAGACATCTACCGCCCTGTTGTTAGTAGCATTGTCAAACGTACCAGTATAGCCAGATGTCAGGGTAAGCGAATTAATGTCGATATCGGCATTTACTGTTACTCCGTTGGTACCATTCCCATCAAAAATAACGTCGTCGTCAGAATTGGGTACTACCCCGCCGTCGCATGTTCCGCCGTTTCCCCCGCTGGAATCTGCCCAGTGGCTTGCGTCATTCCATACCGCGGGACTAGTGTCGCCTACCCAGTAGCAGGTGTCGGCCGTTCCACCTCCGCCGCTTGCTCCAATCTCCACCGCAATGCCAGCCATATCCGCGCTACCGCTCGACATGGTACCAACTGCCGAGGTGTCATTGCCGTTGTACCATTGCGTTTCCAGCCTAGAGTAACCAGGCATGGCAACACTGGAAAAATCGTGAATTTCTGTCCAATTAGAGTCATTATTAATCGCCACATTGACATCAGCGCCAAAACCGGCAGCAGTAGCGTTGTTTGCCGAACCAAACGTGGAAAGAGTTGCTGTAAGAGAGCTGGCGGAATCGGCGTTATTGGTGGCGTACTGCACAACAGGGGTGGAAGTGCTTACGCCCGTGTACTCTGCGATGCTCCACACGCAGTTACCCTGGGTTGCCCCGCCAAAATCTATTGTTACCGCTCCCGAAGTAGGCGAAGCACCCAATGCCTTAAACAATGTGAGGCGGGATAAAGGCGTGCCTGTGGTGTTAAAGGTAACAGTGGCGACTTGCGTCCAGGTCAAACTGTTGCCCGAAGCAGTGGGAGTACCAGGTGTGCCACTCGCTAATCTATTTTCTACCCATAACAGAACGAGGGCATTAGACGAGGGCGAAATACTGGCGGTATTAGCGCTCGTTAAGCCGGGCCCTGCTCCGCCCGAGGTTAAGGCGGTCATAGAAACAGCCGCCTTAGCGGTAGGAGTAGCAGGTATACCATAAAGAAAAACACCGGCGGCCGTGCCCGCTAAGAATAAAACTAAAAGCAACCAGTGGAACATTTTGATAAAGCCAAAAGTGTGCCAACGGTAGTACACCTTGGAATGTTCGCGGAAATACTCGTGAACTGGAATCATAAAAGGAAAAAGAGTACGAGTGCTGTTTTGGACCCGCCTTATTTGCTCATCGAGTAGCGTTTTTTTGTTGTCTTTACCTAATATAACTCCCCTCCATAGACTATGAAGTTGATAACAGTTTTATTTTACCATAAAAACAGATTTGCCACTCCATAAGCTGTGGATAAAAAAGTGCCTAAAAATAAGGCATTTTTCTACTCCTGTAAAACGGGGTAATCACGAATGGTTCACTCCGTTCGATAGTACTGCGCGAACAGTAAGCATTGGTTTTGACGTTTGAGATAGCCTTCGCCGCTTACCTGTAGCCAAGCGTTGACCCTTGCAATAGTATTATCTGCATTTACTTCGATACTGGGAAGTATCGAAGTAAATGCTGATTAAGAAGTGGCGGAAAGAGGTTCGTAGAGGGTTTGAGGGGATTTAGAAATTGGATAAAAATAGTTTACCCGTCCCTTTTTGGCGGGGTTTACCCCGTCCCGTCTGAGCGGGGCAAGCTATCTTATTACTGTTCGAGATGTAACCATCGAGAACTATGAGCCGTTGATACCGCAACCGACCGATAGTTCTCACTCCGTTCGAACAGTATTGACCCCTTACTGTTCGAGGCGCCTGTATCGAGTGAAACCGAGATATACTCGCCGAGAACTACTTCTGACTACCGGCCACTGGCATCTGGCTGTATTTGCTCCCCTGTATTTGCGTCTGCCTACTGGCTACCGGCTACTGGCTTTCAAAAATAGTTCTCACTCCGTTCGAACAGTAATAGGACTATCGCCTGAGGTTATTTTTACTGTTCGAGGGGTAATCCCCGAGAACTATTTTCGCTATCTTGATACTTACGTGGTAGTTCTCGAGATGGCGCTTCGCGCGTTCTCTCGAACAGTAAAAAAATATCGTTCGAGGGCTACTGCCCGAGAACTACTTCCGTTAGTATCACATCAGACGAAAGGATAGTTTATCCCGTCCCGTCTGAGCGGGGCAAGCTATTCCGGTGAGTTGTATCCTTGCGCAATAGTTCTCACTCCGTTCGAACAGTAATAGGACTATCGCCTGAGGTTATTTTTATTGTTCGAGAGAGCTGTAACGAGCGAAGCGAGGAACACATCTCGAGAACTACTCCCGTGAGTTGTATCCTTGAGCAATAGTTCTCACTCCGTTCGAACAGTAATGGGACTATCGCCTGAGGTTATTTTTACTGTTCGAGGGGTAATCCCCGAGAACTATTTTCGCTATCTTGATACTTACGTGGTAGTTCTCGAGATGGCGCTTCGCGCGTTCTCTCGAACAGTAAAAAAATATCGTTCGAGGGCTACTGCCCGAGAACTACTTCCGTTAGTATCACATCAGACGAAAGGATAGTTTACCCCGTCCCTTTTGGGCGGGGTTCTCGCTTTCGTTCGAACAGTATTGGAGGTCACGGATAGTTCTCACTGCGTACAGTTCGAACAGTATAGACCCCTTACTGTTCGAGGGTTACTGCCCGAGAACTATTGCCGTTGCCTGTGCACTAGCGTGGTAGTTCTCACTCCGTTCGAACAGTAATGGGACTATCGCCTGAGGTTATTTTTACTGTTCGAGAGAACTGTAACGAGCAGAGCGAGGGACACATCTCGAGAACTACTCCCGTGAGTTGTATCCTTGCGCAATAGTTCTCACTCCCGTTCGAACAGTATTGGAGGCTACGGATAGTTCTCACTCCGTTCGAACAGTAACCTTAAACCTTTGCCAGTTTGCGCAACAGGCTCGCCCGAACACGTGGGTTAGATATGCCGTTAAAAACAATTGGTGTATCGTGCGCTGAAGAACGAATAAAAATATTGCCATAATGAAATATTGTTCCCCAAAAAGTCTGCTGATATTGAACATTCTGAATATCTTCTAAAGTCATATCCTTGTTTTGTACCCCCAAGATACCGCTAAAATAGCGCACCCTTGATTTAGTGAGAATATAATAAGTTTTATACCAGGACAAAAAAGTTACTAACATAAGAAAAAGGCCAACCAGTAAAACCACGAGAAAAACAAAAAATTTAGATACAGTAAAAAAAGTTTGGAAATCTACTAAAAAAAATATCGCCATCAAAGAAACAATACCAAATACAACAGCTGCCAACTGCACAACAAGAATCACTACGCTCGGATGGACGCTAAAAACTACCTGCTCACCCTTAGAAACATATCCATTAAATTTCATTATATTTTTATTATTGCTCTTTATTGGTGGCGCGGGAGAGATTTGAACTCTCACAAGCTTACGCTTACTAGCTCCTAAAGCTAGCGTGTCTGCCAATTCCACCACCGCGCCCTTTTTGGGCCGGCGACCGGTTGCTTGAAGACGGTAGTGATAGCACCACCGGACACGGGCTTCCGGCCCCCGACCATAACACCAACCTCCGGCTTCGGCTTTTGGCAACTGACTTACTGCCTAACGGCCACCGGGTGTCGGCTGTCTATATTGTAACCAATTCCTTTAGCTTTTCATAGGTTTTAGGGCCTATACCCTTAACGTTTTGCAGATCGGCTGTCGATTTAAAGCCACCTTGCGCACTGCGATAGTCAATAATTCTTTGCGCGTACGCCGGTCCGATTCCGGGAAGACTGTCGAGCTCGCTTACTCCTGCTGTATTGATATTAACTAACCCTCCGATTGTCACTCCCGAGCTTGCCTGCGCCTGTACTGCCTGTGTTTCCGAAACAGCACTTTTCGCCATATTTAAGCTGTTATTTACCTCGTCTATTTTTTTATTTAAATTGTCTATTTCCGCACGCAACGCCTCTATCTCTTCTTGCGAAACAGCTTGTTCACTACCCTGCCCACCACTTTTTGCGCGCGCAAACAATATTCCGCCACCGCCCATAATCACCAGCACCAGCGCAACCGATAAAATTAGTTCGATGTTCTTGCGCCTTACTGCCGCTCTTTCTTTTTTTAAGTCGAGCGGCTCAATGTCTAATAGGTCGTTCTCTTTTTTCATAGCCCCTCCTACTTTGTATTATACAACTCTCCCGCTGCTTTTTTTGCCTTTGCAATTAACCTGTCATCGAAAAGTGATGCTATTTTTAACGTTATAAAGCCCGACTGTTCCAGCCCCGAGATAGCCCCTGGCCCCCTTAACTCCAAATCTTTTTGTGCTATTTCAAACCCGTTGTTTGTATTTTCTAAAACTTCTAATCTCTTGCGCGCAAGTTGAGAATTTTCCATTTCCGGAGAGGTTACAAGCAGGCAATAAGACTGGTGGCGACTGCGCCCCACTCTTCCCCGCAATTGGTGCAGTTGCGCAAGGCCAAAATACTCCGCGTTTTCCACCATCATTACAGTAGCGTTAGCAATATCGATACCTACTTCCACCACGCTTGTGGCCACTAAAATACTTAATGTACGTTCGTTCATCTGCTTCATAATTTTTTGCTTTTCTTCGCTTTTCATTTTACCGTGGATAACACCGATTTTATATTTTTTTAAAACCGATTTTTTTAGCTGCTCCAAAACATCCGCAAGTGATTTTTTTAAAGACGCCTCACTTTTGTCGATAGCGGGAGCAACGATAAATGCTTGGTGCCCTTTTTCTAGCTCTTTTTTTATAATATCGTAAGCGAACTTAATACGCGCACCATCTATAACTTGTGTAACAATTTCGCGGCGGTTCAGTGGTTTTTCTTTGATATTAATTAACTCCACCATACCGCCCAACATCATCGCCAAGCTTCGCGGAATTGGCGTAGCAGTCATACTTAAAAGGTGCGGTGAAAGACCGTTGTTTTGCTTTAATAGTTGTCCCCGTTGCGCAACACCAAAACGATGTTCTTCGTCTACCACTAAAAGCCCTATTTCACCTAATTCACTCTCGCGGTGTAACACAGCGTGCGTTCCCACAATAATAGAACCTTTCGAGTTAGACTTTTTTTCTCTTTTTTTATTTTTTGCTTGAACGGCGGTGACTAATTTAGTGTTCACTTTTTTAGCGACAATGCTTAAAATAGTGTCGTAATGTTGCTTTGCTAGAACAGTTGTTGGTGCAAGCCAAACCGCATTGTAGCCATTGTCCACTACCGCCAGCGAAGCAATGAGGGCAACAATAGTTTTGCCACTCCCTACGTCGCCATTAAGCAGGGCGTTAAGTGGTTCTTTTTTATTCATTTTTTTAATAATACGCCAGGCAGCAATTCTTTGATCGTTAGTTAACTTAAATGGCAAACTACTAACAAATGTTTTAAGTAAATTCACGTTCGTACTTATAGAAAGACTGTTGCTTTTTTTAGCTTTTTGCGCATGCTTAATATAGCCCAAAAAAAGATTTATAAGTTCATCAAAGGCAAGGCGCTCACGAGCCTTTTCTAGTTCGTAAATGTCGCTTGGAAAATGTATTGCCCAAAGTGCTTTTTGTAATGGAATTTGGTTGTGATTTAAGCGTATTTCTTGTGGCAAAAAATCCTTAATTTGGTCAACGACGGGACGAGCCTGTTTAATAAGCGAGGCAATATATTTGGAGGTTAGCTTACTTGTTTCACGATAGACGGGTAAGATAGTACTATTCTTTTCTAGTTTTGGTGACTGTAACTGCCATACTCCGCCACGTATTATTTTTGCCTTGCCATAAAAAATGTATTCGCCGGTGGGGCGTAAAACATTTTGCATATAGGGTTGGTTAAACCACACTGCCTCTATGCTTCCTGTTTCATCGGCTAAAAGCGCTGAAGTAATAGTAAAGCCGTAGCGGCGAAAAGAACGGCGCTGGTCCACAGAAATAACTTTTGCCTTAATCACCATGAAACCACTTTTAATGGCGTTTATTTTTTCTGCCCTTCTTAGGTCAAGATAGTCTCTAGGAAAATAATAAAAGAGGTCTTTAATGCTTTTAATGCCGAGTCGCTCTAATTGGCGTTTTCTTTTCTCGCCCACCCCCTTTAACTTTTCTATCCCTGGTTCTTCCATTTTTTGCTGTAGTATTTTTAGTGGTTATTTTTGCCCATTTGTTTAAGCGCCCAACTAATTTTTTCTTGTGTTTCTTGGAATTCTGCAGGTATTTGGCGCATTACTTCTCTGATTTCATCTTTACGGTAGCCAAGCGCCTCTAGGGCATCTACAACATCGTTGCCACCTTCTAAGCTGGAAAGGTCTACTTCTCCTATCCCCCCAACCTTTGTTTTTAGTTCGACAATAATTTTTGCTGCCACTTTTTGTCCAATACCGCTTACTGCCTTGAACAAAGCAGAGTCACCAGAAGCAATAGCCGATATTATTTGCTCTGGCTTTGCACTTGTCATAATCGCCATTCCTACCTTTGGTCCCACGCCATTAACAGTTATTAGCAGTTCAAACAGGCGAAGCTCTTCCGACGTTGTAAAACCATAAAGCGCTTGCTGGTCCTCTCTTATGTGGTGGTAGGTAAAAAGAGCAACTTCTTCACCACTTGCAATTTTTGCCGTATTGCAAAAAACCTTGTAACCAATGCCATGCGTTACAACAATAGCCCATTGCTGCGATTTTTCGATAATTTTACCCGAAATAAAAGAAAGCATAATAAGTTAATCCCAACTAAAAGATACCAGGAAAATCAAAAAATACAAAAAAAAGCAAAAGATGATGAAGAAGCGATAACCAAGGAACAAGTTGCAACAAATTATAACAGCTAAAGGGCAATCCCATTACTGTTCGAAAAGTATCCGCCGTAGGCGGAACGATGAGAACTATTTGCGTGAGTTTTAGCACTAGCGATTGATAGTTCTCGGTGGGTACACCTCGAACGATAAGGACAATAACCGTTGCCCCCTTTACTGTTCGAGCGGGAGCGAGAACTACTCCGTTACCCTCTTTACTGTTCGAGCGGAAGCGAGAACTCTTCGTCACACCTGTTACTGTTCGAGCGGGAGCGAGAACTATCACGCTAGTCCTAGCATCAACGGTTCAGAGTTCTCGGCGATTACGCCTCGAACAATAAAAACAAGCGGCTGGGAGCTTGCCCCGCCCCACTGGGCGGGGTTCTCGGTGGGTACACCTCGAACGATAAGAGTGACGACCGTTACCTCCCCTTACTGTTCGAACGCAGTGAGAACTATCACGTCAGTGCAAAAACCCACGGTCTTTAGTTCTCGAGATGGCACTCCGTGCATTCTCTCGAACAATAAGAATGACGGCTGGGAGCTTGCCCCGCCCCACTGGGCGGGGTTCTCGGCGCTTCGCACCTCGAACAGGTAAGAACGACGTTTTGAGATTTATTTACCTCCTTAACTCCATCGCGATTTCCTTAGAACGCTCGACTGACGGCTGATCAAGGGGATTTACACCACGTAAAAGAGCAGAATAGTAGGCAACAAACTGCCACAAAACCAAATACTTTCCTATCTCGGCAGGAGTTAACTGCTCTAGCTGTATGTGTGAAAAGCTAATGTTTTGCTCTAGAGCGTCACCCATAGTGCCACGAGCTTCGCATAAAAGCGAATTATGGAGATGCGCATTTTGTAATTTTTCTAATTTCTCGCCACGCAAAGACACCTCGGTAATTTTTTCTGGCACACTAATTACAATATCTTTTAATGGTTTTTTAACGGTAACAAAAATCGACGCCATATTTCTCCTCCCTCCGAAATAGCGCTGATTTGTATGATGTTGGCTTTCCGGTGCCCTTACCGCTAAAATCGTTTGTCCCTTTCCGTTTTTCGCCACACTTTCGTGCATTAACTGCATCACTAGGTGGTTAAAACCTGCTAAGAAATGCGAATAAACAGGCATATAAATATCGTTCTCTTTTTTTAATTCACGCTCGTACAAGTACTTTGCTAAGCGCCAGGCCGGACCAGTAGTACTTGTGTTAGCTTTAACCGCTTCTGCCGCCCCTCTTTCGATGCTTTCGATGTCTATTCCTACAAGGTAGGCGGGGCCGTAGGCAACTGCAGTTCTACCAGTAAAGCGACCACCTATTGCCGGATGTTCTATTTGTGGCCACCCCATCTTTTGCGCTATTGCGCTTAACGTACCCTCGCCAATAGAAGTTATAACCAAAGTAGGATAGCCCTTAAACGCGAGCAATGCCTCTATCACTCCTACCGTTGTTCCCGATTTAGAGATAGCAACCACCAGAGTTGTTGCGCTTTTATATTTTGCAATAAGTGCGCGCAAATAATCGGGCTCCATTGAATCAACGATTGCTAGATTTTTTTTACTGCCCACCCCAAGCGCCCCCCAGTACCCGTTAAGCGAAGAAATAGAACCACCATTGCCGATAACAATGTAGTTTTTATACTTAAGGAAGGGTGCGAATTGTTTTTTTATTTGTGTAGGCGACGGCTTATAGGTTACAAACTCAGACCACGACACAGGAAAAGACCCATCGAACCTTTTTTGCTCGCTGTAATTGCCGAAAGAAAGCTTCATACTCCCCTCGATTTTACTTGTTAGATGCTTTTAGGTCTTCGTAAATTTCTTTTAACCCCTCCTCGATATCGATGGAAGGCTTAAAACCTAGTTCACGCTTAATCTTTTTAATATCAGCCAACTGCTTACGCACGTAGCCTTCTTTTACGGGGTTAACAATGTGTTTGGGCTTTACTCCCGTTCCCATTACTTTATTTATTTTCTCCACTAAGATGTTAAGGTTATACGCTTTGTTGGTACCAATATTAAAGATATCACTACCAAATTTCTTTTTTGTTTCTATGGCAAGAATAATTGCCTGCACGATATCTTTTACATTGGTAAAGTCGCGTTGCTGTTCACCATCGCCATATATTTCCGGCGCTTCTCCTTTATAAATTGACCAGCTGAATTGCGATGCGAGGTTGGCAAACTCGCCTTTATGCTTTTCGTTAAGACCATAAACGCTCATAAAACGAAAACCTATTAACTCCATTTCGGGATATTTTTTATGGTAGCAGTGCGCGGTATTTTCCATACAGAATTTTGTTGCCGAGTAAAAATTAGGTGGCCAAACTTGCTGATCTTCTGTTAGGGGAATAGGGTTGTTGCCATAGATCGACGACGTAGATGCATAAAGTAATTTTCCAACCTTGTGCTTGCGACAAAACTCCAAAACAGCAATAAAGCCCATTACATTGTTTTCGTAGGAACCCCACAGGTCATCGCTAAACATCGGCGCACTGCTTGCCGCGGCGAGGTGAACAACATAATCAAATTTTTTACCTGCTTTTTCTAAATCTTTAATATTGCGCACATCGCCTTTAACAAATTTTACGCCATTATTTAAGTTTTCTTTTTTACCCAAAAAGAGGTTATCGAGCGCGGTAACATTGTAACCTTTTTCGCTAAGAGTGTTGCATAAATTACTACCAATAAAGCCTGCCCCGCCAGTAATTAAAACGTTTTTCATTGTTTGCTCCTATTCTTTGTTGTTGATTTTTAGCTTTTAGACGACATTTGTTTGTTTATAGCTTGTCTTTGCGTTTGTTCGAGCGGGAGTGAGAATTCTTCGTCACACCTGTTACTGTTCGAGCGGAAGCGAGAACTACCTCGTGAGTTTCAGTATCAGCGGTTGGTAGTTCTCGTCGCTTCGCTCCTCGAACAATAAGGGGCGACGAATAGCCTGTCCCGTCCGGCTCCTCGGCGGGGCCTGCCCCGCCCCACCGGGCGGGGTTCTCTCAAACGATAATCCTGTTACTGTTCGAACGCAGTGAGAACTTTCCTTGATACTTGTTACTGTTCGAGCGGAAGCGAGAACTATCAGGTGAGGTGTAACATCAGCGCCAGGGAGTTCTCGGCGATTACGCCTCGAACAATAAAAACAAGCGGCTGGGAGCTTGCCCCGCCCCACTGGGCGGGGTTCTCGGTGGGTACACCTCGAACGATAAGGATAATGACCGTTGCCCCCTTTACTGTTCGAGCGGGAGTGAGAACTCTTCGTCACACCTGTTACTGTTCGAGCGGAAGCGAGAACTACCTCGTGAGTTTCAGTATCAGCGGTTGGTAGTTCTCGGGCAGTAGCCCTCGAACAATAAGAGTGCGGCTGGGAGCTTGCCCCGTCCGATTCTCCGGCGGAGCTTGTCCCGTCCGATTTTCTGGCAGGGCTTGCCTCGCCCCACCGGGCGAGGTTCTCGGCGCTCCGCTCCTCGAACGTCAAGAATGTTATTGCTTGGTTATTGTACCTCATTGGTTTTTATGTTAGTTTACTTTTTTTATCTCTCTCAGTATTTCTTCTTTTTTTTCCGCCATAAATTTTTCGTCGGGCTTAGTTTCTAGCGTTAAGCGAATCACCGGCTCTGTATTGCTTGCTCTTACATTAAACCACCAATCTTTCGCGGTTACCGTAAGACCGTCGAGCTTATCTATCTTACCCATAACACCATACTTTTTTTCCAGCGCCTCTAAAACCTTCTTGCTATCTTTTACCTTTAAGTTGATTTCCCCCGGACTTGCTGCCCCCGCACGGAGTTTTGTGGCGAGCGAGGAAAAAGTTTTCTTTTGATTGCCGAGAAAATTCACCAACTTAACAACTGGCAGTAGACCATCATCAAGACCAAAACCATCGGCAAACATAATATGTCCCGAAAGTTCTGCCGCCATCGTGCCCCCTTCGCCAATAAGGCGTTGTTTGTAATAAGGGTTACCCACACGTGTTCTTATTACTTGTGCCCCAGCCCCCCTTAAAGCCTCTACCACTACCTTAGAAAAACGCAGGTCGTAATAAACTTTTTTATTTTTGTGATTTTTTAACTCCTGCTCGGCAAGTAACGCCAAATAAACATCGGGACGCACCAGCACACCGTTTTCATCAATAAAAATTGCACGGTCTGCGTCGCCATCAAAGGCAACCCCCAGATCTGCTTTTACCCTTTTAACCTTTTTTATTAAATGGGTAAGATTTTCATATTCAGCAGGGTTTGCAGGGTGGTTAGGGTAAGTACCATTAGGCTCAAAATACATTGGTATATAATCAATATTAAGTTTTTCGAAAACCGGCTTAAAGAAATCCCCTCCCATGCCATTGCCGGCATCGATAACCACCTTTAAGCGACGGGTGGTGGGTTTAACAAAACGCAAGATATGGCTATAGTAAGCACAAGAAATATCAAATTTTTTAACCTTGCCCTTTTCCCCCTCGTTTTTTTGCGCGCCTTCTAAAACAATCTTTTTAATATCTTCTATCCCGCTTTCTTTTGAAAGTTGGATTGCCTTTTTCCCAACAATCTTAAAACCATTATATTCTGGCGGGTTGTGGCTCGCGGAAATCATAATACCCGCTTTTGCTTTAAGATGTACTACCGCAAAATAAGTTACCGGGGTGGGCACCATACCTATATCCACCACATCAGCGCCAGCTTGGTTAATACCCTTAACAAGCGACGCAAAAAGTGCAGGAGAAGAAAGGCGCATATCGCGCCCTACAACAACTTCTTTTGCTTTTAGGTTTTTTACTACCGCGAAACCAACCTTTTCCGCGAGAAATTCGTTGATCGCTTCGGGGTACACCCCCCTAATATCGTAAGATCTGAATATACTAGGGTCAATCATAAATATATGATAGCTAAC
>JAGOOF010000062.1 GCA_017992655.1 Patescibacteria group bacterium | reverse complement strand
GCGCGGGAGGGGGCAAGAAATGATTTTTACTCGCATCAGAAGAATAAGTAAGCTTGGTATTATTAACGCTTGGCGCAACAGGTGGCTAAGTGTGCTGGCCGTGTTTATTATTATGATGACAATTTTTATGATGGGTATTTTTATAGTTTTAGGATACATTGCGAACACCACCTCCGATACGCTGAAAGATAAGATCACTGTACAGGTAGATTTTAACGATAGCGCAACGGAAGAAATTATCCAGATTTTGCAACAAAAACTGTCACAGCAAACAGGTGTTATTGCTACCTATATTTCCAAACAAGACGCACTGCAGGATTTTAAAAGCAGAACCGATATTAAGCAAGAAACCCGCGACCTTATTACAGAAGAAAATAATCCTCTTCCCCGTGGCTTGCGTATTAGAACACTCGACCTCGACAACTTAAGCGCGGTGGAGCAAGTGGTACGTGAAAAACAATTCGAGCAATACATCTATAAATTTAGCTACGAAGATAATAAGCTCCTCATTGAACGGGTAAACGAGGCGACAAAGTTTATTAAAAGAGCGGCGGCAGTAATGACATCAATTTTTGTTTTTGTGGCGATTATGGTAACACTGAACACTATCCAAATGGCAATTTATTCAAGGCGCGATGAAATAGAAATTATGCGCTTAGTAGGGGCAAGCCAGTCTTATGTTAAGGTACCTTTTTACATTGAAGGAGCGATTTATGGTATTAGCGCGGCGACACTCGCCTTTCTGTTTTTAATCTTTGCCGCGAGTTACTTTAACTCTATAAGCGCTTCCTATTTCCGCGGTTTAAACTTAGACGCCTATGGTATTTTAATGCGCCACTTTTTTCAGGTTTTCTTTTTACAACTTTTAGCGGGAGCGCTATTGGGCATGTTTAGCAGTGCCATTAGCATTCGTAAATACGTGCGTATCTAGCACGCCTAATATTTAAAATTTTATTTGTGGTATAATGTCAAACACAAGGAACAATATGAAAAGGAGCCGACCGTTTATTTATTGTTTATTGCTTTTGACAATGTTGCTTTCACCGGCAACTGTAGTTAAGGCTGATCTCAACGATCTACTTAACAAGCAAGAGGAGCTAGAGGCGCAAATACGGGAAAAACAAAAACTTTCCGAGCAAAAGGCGAAACAAGCAGTTACCCTTGAGGGTCAGATCTCTTCTCTCGAGGAAGATATTTCACTAACAGAAGATAAGATACGTAATACAAACAACCAGATTTCTCAAGTGGAGGGGGAAATAGGTACCGTAAAAGGTAGTATTGAGGAAAAAGAAAAAGAGCTAGCTGAACAAATGCGCAATTTTAACGGTGCGGTAATTGAACTCTATCGTTCTGGGCGCCAGTCAAATTTTGAAAAACTTTTAGCAAGCGAGGATCTTTCTGACGCTTTAGAAAAAACTACTTATCTCGATGTCTTACAAGATAATATTAACCAACTTATCAACAATATTAATCAAGTTAAGTCGGAGCTAGAAGGAAAAAAATCTTCGCTCGAGGAAAAAAATAATTCTTTGCTTAGCTTAAGAGAGCAACAAGCGGCTGCTAAATACAGCGCGGAGGCGCAACAGAACCAAAAAACAAGCCTGCTCGGTGCTACTCAAGCTGATAAAGAAAGATACGATGCTCAAATTGCAAAACTGCAAAAAGAAAAGTCACAAATCTCGGCCGCAATTTACGCGGAGCGTGCCCGTGGAAGAGGAAGCGAGTCTTTTGGCGGTGGTAGCTCCGGCTACCCATACAGCGCCATTGATGTTCCCGACGCGTGGGGTTTTCTTACCCGTGAATGCACCTCTTATGCCGCTTGGGCATGGAACGCCCGCTTTGGCAAACGCTGGTATAACACGCAGCCGGGGCGTGGTAGTGCAAAATACTGGCCGGAGATCGCACACACACTTGGTTATTCAGTAAGCTCTACGCCAAGAGTTGGAGCGATTGTCTCCTGGAATGGCCCACTGTTTTCCGGTGATGCATGGGGGCATGTGGCAATAGTGGAGGCCGTAAATGGCGACGGCACCATTGATCTTTCTGAATATAACTGGTCGCCTGCTTACGGCTATTCTTATAGACGCAACGTTAACCCCAGTAATTATGGCGGCCACAGCTACATCTACTAATTAATTTTGATTTGCTTTTTTGGTTCTAAGTGTAATACTTAGATTATGAGTGAAAAAGATATTAACAAGCTCGAGGCAACAAGCGACGAGGAAATTTATGATTGTGGGTTACGCCCTAAAACCTTGCGCGAATATGTAGGGCAAAAACATGTTAAGAAAAATCTACAGGTTTTTTTGGATGCGGCAAAAAAGAGAAAGGAACCAATAGAGCACATTTTATTGTACGGCCCTCCTGGATTGGGTAAAACCACGCTGGCCAATGTTATTGCCAATGAAACAGGGTCGGGGATTCGCACAACCAGTGGCCCTGCCATAGAAAGGCCAGGCGACCTTGCCGCTATATTAACTAACCTTAAAGACGGTGATATTTTATTTATCGATGAAATTCACCGTTTAAACCGCTTGGTAGAAGAAGTTTTATACCCCGCTATGGAAGATTACGCCCTCGATTTAGTGGTGGGAAAAGGCCCTTCCGCGCGTACCCTGCGCTTAGACC
>JAGOOF010000012.1 GCA_017992655.1 Patescibacteria group bacterium | reverse complement strand
AAGAAAACGAGAATACCGCCTTAAACAGAGACGGGGTAAACTACCATGCAAGGATCACAACTTACGAAAATAGTTCTCAGCGATTACGCCTCGAACAGTAAAAATCGAACACAGACGAGAACCCCGTCTCAAAAAGGGACGGGGTAAACTACCACGCTAGGACGACAACTCACGGAGTAGTTCTCGGGCAGTAGCCCTCGAACAATAGATTTTAAGGGCTATTATTTTATTTATTTTTTTGGTATAAAAATAATGTTTCTAAATATATTCTAAAAAGGCGCAAATGGTAAAAATAATTGAACTAAAAAAAGTCTGTAAAACATACCACCCTGGTAAAAAATCTCAAGTTAAAGCCATTTGTAATGTTAGCGTAAATATAGAAAAGGGTGAATTTATAGCGATTGTTGGCCGTTCTGGCAGTGGCAAATCTACGCTCATGAACTTGCTAGGTCTTTTGGATAAACCAAGCTCTGGTAGCTACATTCTCGACGGAGAAAATATTACAAAAGTACGCGATAAGAAATCCGCATTTTTACGTGCTAAAAAAATCGGTTTTGTTTTTCAGTCTTTTAATTTATTGCCAAGAGCAACTGTGTTAAACAATGTTCTTTTACCAACTGCCTATAGCCACATAAAAAACAAAAAAGAAAAAGCAATGTCTATTATTAAATCTGTTGGGCTAGGCCGATACGCTAGCAAAAAAGTTGATGAGCTTTCGGGAGGAGAAAAGCAACGAGTTGCAATTGCACGGGCGTTAATTAACGACCCAGAAATCATTCTTGCCGACGAGCCAACTGGTAACCTCGATGTAAAAACTGGCAAAGAGATAATGAAGCTCTTGAGTGAATTAACAAAAAAGGGGAAAACAGTAATTTTGGTAACGCACGATCTAGAACTTGCAAAAGGTGTAGATAGAATCATCAAGATTGAAGACGGAAAGGTAAAACGATGAATATAATTGGAGCCGCAAAAACGGCATTTTCATCGATTTGGCGCAATAAACTGACCTCGCTTTTGGCAATACTTGGCGTTGTAATTGGTGTTGCTTCCGTGAGTACGTTAATTTCTGTAGGGGAGGGTTTAAAAAATGATATGAGTGATGTTATTCAAGGAATGGGTACAAACGTTATTGCTATCACCTCTGGCAAAATGGATTTAAGCGATCCGAGCTCCATGAATCAAACAAATCCCGCTAATTTTATTTCTGGTGATATTCTTACAATAGAAGATATTGACGCTGTTAGGGCTATGCCGGAAATTGAGGCGATTTCGCCCATAATGCTGGTGGTCGGTGATCTAACGAAAGACGGCAAGAAAGCATACCCTACGATTGCGGGAGTTTACCCGGAAGTCATGGACGCTGTGCAAATTTTGGACATGGAACAAGGTGATACTTTTAAAGAAAATAATAATGATAAGGTAATCGTCTTGGGGTCAAATGCGAAAGAAGCTTTATTTGAAGATAAAAACCCGATTGGCGAAAAAATAACACTGGGAAAAAATGGTGAATTTACTGTAATAGGAACAATTGCCTCTGCTTCTTCTTCTGCAAGCTTTGCATCAGAGTTCGATACAATCGCGTACATCCCTTTTAATACCGCTAAGGAACTAAATAATGGAGAGGTAAATATATTGCGTGTTTTGGCAAAAGCAAAAGAGAATGCGGACATAGCACAAGTTAAACAAAACATTACAGACACGTTAATCAAAAACCACAACGGAGAAGAAGATTTTACAGTAATGACGCAAGACGACATGCTTGATCTTTTTGGTTCTTTTTTGGGCATGGCAACGGCGATGGTTTCCGCGATTGCCGCAATTTCTGTGATTGTTGGTGGCATAGGTATTATGAACATTATGCTTGTTTCCGTAACAGAAAGGACGCGGGAAATTGGCATCCGCAAGGCAGTTGGAGCGACTAACGGTGCGATTCTTGCGCAATTTCTTATAGAGTCAATTGTTATTACCATGTTAGGAGGAGCAGTTGGCTTGTCTGTAACATTCGTTGCGGGAGCAGTTATTTCCGCGCAAACACCACTAAGCCCGGCTATTACGGTTGATATTCTCGCATTCGCCATAGTTTTATCGATTGTAGTTGGTGTGATATTTGGCCTCCTGCCAGCGATTCGTGCCTCAAGAAAAAACCCTATTGAAGCGCTCCGCTACGAGTGAAGTATAGTCCTTACGCCTCTAGAAAGTCATTAAAACTATTTCGATGCACCTTGTAATGAAAAAATAATTATGTCATCATAATAATATGAAAATCCTACAGATTATTGTGGCTATTTGGTTGGTAGCATCACCTTGGGTGCTAGATTTTGCTAGCAACGTAGAGGCCACGTGGAGCTCGGTAGTAAGCGGAATTTTTCTGCTTATCCTTATCTTCGCCGCCGGCGGAGTGGAATACCGGCCAGACGACAAATAATGTTTTCTTGTTACTGAAAAACTATCCACATCTTACTGTGGTTTTTATTGCTGTTACCAGGTTAATTTGTTATAATCTATGCGCCTGGCGGGTATGGTTTAGTGGCAGAACGCAACCTTCCCAAGGTTGAGATACGGGTTCGATTCCCGTTACCCGCTCCAAGCTACGCAGCCATGCAGATCCAAGCGGATGTAGCTCAGCTTGCCCCGCCTGACTTACAGCTAGGCGGCGCGAAGTAGAGCAACAATATACGCCGATGTAGCTCAGCGGTAGAGCAACTCTTTCGTAAAGAGTAGGTCGTCGGTTCAAATCCGACCATCGGCTCCATAGTATATAAAATCAAATGAAAAAAAATTCTTTTAAAAATTGGTTAACGAGCTACGGTGAATTTGTTATCTATTTTTTAATACTGGCGTGGATGGTGTGGTGGCAATGGCAAGTTTACAACAAAGTAGAAAAAATCTATCAGGATATCGTCATCGCCTCTTACGCTCTGCAGGCTTTAAATGTAACACTTTCTCTGTTAACGGCGCGCCGTCTGCGCCTTTTAGCGCAAATATTGTTACTCTCTGCAATTTTGTTCGGCGCAGTGGTAATATATTATTTGAGGGTAATAATAACATCATCTAATGTCATTTAAACTCAAACATTCGAGCAAACGTTTATTGGAGATAGTGCCAGGAACGATTACTTGGCTCGCGCTTATCGGGCCGGTAGTTCTTAGTATTTGGATTCCATGGGTCGTGGCTGTGTATATTTTGACTTTTGACCTTTACTGGCTTTTTCGTTCTTTTAGGTTAGCATACTTTACGATTCGCACCTACAAGAAAATGCGTCGTGATATGCATACTAATTGGCGTGCTGTTATCGAAAGCAAGGATCTGGCAACCCAAAATGAAGAAGGGCATAAGTTAGTTGCAAGCCAAATTAGAGAAAGTGACTTGATTCACGCGGTTCTTTTGATTTACTACAAGGAATCAGAAGAGTTACTCGCGCGCTCTATTGAATCTTACGCCCAATCGCCCGTCGGTAAAAATAAATTGTGGCTTATTATGGCCTCCGAAGAGAGGGCGGGTGAAGGCGCCAAGCAAACATTCGAAAATTTAAAGAAGAAATATGGGAGCCGCTTTGGCAAATTTATAAAAACAGTTCATCCTGCCAATATACCAGGTGAAATAAAATGCAAATCGGCCAATGCCACGTGGGGAGGAAAAGAATTAAAAAGAATTTTAGATAAAGAAAATATTCGCTACGACCGAGTTCTTATCCACAATTTCGATGCCGACACGTGTGTTGCGCAAAACTATTTTGATTATGTTGCCTATAAATATCTAACTTCTGTGTTAGGAGAGCCAACTTCTTTTCAGCCAATTCAGCTTTACTCAAACAATATTTGGGACGCGCCCGCAATGAGCAGGATCGTGGCGCAGAGTTCCACTATGGTGCTTATGTACAATACTATGCGCCCCTTTTGGTTTCAGTGTTTTTCTTCCCGTTCCGATGTCTTTAAAACAATCGTTGATATCGGCTATTGGACGGTTGATTCTATTCCAGAAGATTCAAGGCAATATTTCGACTCCTATTTTTACTACGAAGGAAAAATTAAAATAGAGCCACTTTTTGTTCCCCTTAAACTAGATGCGGTACTCGCGGACACGTGGTGGAAAACCCTGGTGAATCAATATAACCAATTAAGGCGTTGGGCGTGGGGGATTGTTGATTTTCCTTATGCTGTGGAGTTATCTATCCGCGACCGTGCAATATCTTTTTGGAATAAACTAGGGAAAATAGTGTTGCTTCTTTATAACCACTTCACCCGTGCTATTGCTGCTGTCCATATCGCTTTTGTTGGTTGGATGCCCGGTATCTTGAGTCCGGAATTTCGTGAAACAGTTCTGGGTTACAATATGCAGATTTTTGCGCGCTGGATGCTTACTGGTGCTCTATTGGGGCTCCTTATTAGCATTGTGCTTCATTACCTGCTTTTGCCCCCAAGGCCACCCCATCGTTCTAAGTGGTTCTATTTAAACTTTGCCTGGCAGTGGATTTTAGTACCTGTTGTTAGTATCGGTTTAAGCTCTATTTCTGCCATTGATGCGCAAACTAGGCTGATGTTTGGCCGTTATTTAGAATATCAAGTAACTGAAAAGGCGGTTGCCGTGGGTGGCAAAACTAAAAAGAGTGAGTAGTAAGGCGTTGATGTTGTGCCCAATTTAGGGTAAAGTGTAGTTTATGGCAGAGTAATTGCATTTGAGTGAAGCAAAATTTAGTGTGTGCGGGGTGTGGCGCAGTTGGCTAGCGCGCCTGCTTTGGGAGCAGGAGGTCCCGAGTTCGAGTCTCGGCACCCCGACCAGTTAATAAAAGCAGATAAGTTCTGCTTTTTTAAATAGCAGTTTTAAGGTTGACAGAGTGCTTTGTTTATGTTAGAGTATGCGTGCAATTTAACAAGAAAGGGGGAGAGGACCATGAGCGGTCAAGACCTGCTCGGAAACGAGGCGCGCCTCTATGCGCGTTTCGTTGCCTCGGGCGCCATGAGCGAAGAAGAAGCATGGGAGCTTCTTCGCTCTAGCGCCCGTAAGTTCGGCGTTTCCGAGGATAAGGCGCGTCTTATCCTCGAAAACGCTATTGTGAGCGCGCGCGCGGCGAAGCATTAATCGCCGCGCGCACTTCTTTTGAATAGTAAAAAACTCAACTCAACCCATAGTCTCAATACTGTTCGTCTTTCGACAAGCTCAACACGGATTTAAAAAGGCCGGAAGCCAGTGGCCTATATTGGCCAGTTGCCTGTGGCCAGTAGCCAGACGCAAATACAGGGGAGCGAATACAGCCGGACCCCAGTGGCCGGTAGCCAGAGGAAGGGAATATCAGCTGGAAGGCCAGAAGCCAGTAGCCGGTGGCCAGAAGTATCAGATTCTAATACTGTTCGAACTTGCTTGTATCGAGCATAACGAGATATACCCAGTGAGAACCCCGCCCCGAAAGGGACGGGGTAAACCCCGCTCAGACGGGACGGGGTAAACTATTTCGTTTAGTGTGACACTGACGGCGAATAGTTCTCGAGATGACGCTTCGCGCAGTTCTCTCGAACAATAAAACTTTACTGTTCGTGTTTCGACAAGCTCAACACGGATCGCAGGCTTGCCCCGCTCAGACGGGACGGGGTGAACTATCGCGCAAGGATAATTCACGGTCTTTAGTT
The DNA here is from genome assembly GCA_017992655.1 of Patescibacteria group bacterium. Classification (GTDB taxonomy): domain Bacteria; phylum Patescibacteriota; class UBA1384; order UBA1384; family UBA1384; genus UBA1384. Next base: position 6,255 of record JAGOOF010000012.1, on the reverse strand, counting down.
CTCGTCATTCCATTCCTCGAACGGTAAAAAGCCATTACTGTTCGAGCGGGAGCGAGAACTATCCAATTTCTAAATCCCCTCAAACCCTCTACGAACCTCTTTCCGCCACTTCTTAATCAGCATTTACTTCGATACTTCCCAGTATCGAAGTAAATGCAGGCTCGGCGTCTAGTCGAGGCTGGTCAAGATGGCAGCTCGCTTCTCTCGCCACAGGCATCTCGTTTCATTCCATTCCTCGAACGGTAAAAAGCCATTACTGTTCGAGCGGGAGCGAGAACTATCCGTGCCTCCATTACTGTTCGAACTTGCTTGTATCGAGCGTAACGAGATATACCCAGTGAGAACTAATACTTTATTTTGCTTTCGATTGTACTCGCCAGAGCCGAGCATAAGTATCATTTTTTTGCAAAAGCTGAGAGTGCGTACCGCTTTCGCTAATAACGCCGTTTTTCAGCACATAAATAACATCACTGTTGGTAATAGTAGAAAGACGATGGGCGATGGTAATGGTCGTTCTGCCTTTAGCAATTTTATTAAGTGTGGATAAAATTGCACTTTCGCTTTTTGAATCTAGGCTGCTAGTGGCCTCGTCAAAAACTAGCACTTTTGGATTTTTAATAATGGCACGGGCAATCGCAATGCGTTGTCTTTGCCCGCCCGAAAGCTTAACCCCTCTTTCCCCCACTTTTGTATTGTATTTTTGAGGCATAGTTACTATAAAATCGTGAATCTGCGCCGCCTTTGCTGCGTTTTCTACGTCCTTCATTGTGCAATTATTGGCACCGAACTTAATATTATTAGCAACTGTGTCGTTAAAAAGAGCAGGATCTTGTGGCACAATCGCAAGAATTTTTTTGCGCATTCTAGAAGAAAGGCGTCTAACATCTATATCATCAATTAGCACTTTCCCTTTTGTTGTTTCGAATAATCTAAATACCAATTTCACTATCGTACTTTTGCCTGCTCCACTTGGGCCAACAAACGCGATTTTTTGCCCAGGATTTATTTTTATATTTATGTTTTTCAAAACAGGTTCTTTGCCATCTTCATATTGAAACGAAACATTTTGAAAAACAACTTGCCCCTTTAAGACGGCAGGCTTTAAAGGGTTTTTTGGTTCTTCTATGGTAAGGGGTGCGCGAAGAATCTTTCCCATTGCCTCCAGGTCTGAAAAACTATTTTTAAATTGGCCATATACAAAACCAAGAGATGAAATAGGAATAGACAACCGAATTAAGTAGGTTGAAACAAGCACCAAGCTACCAGCTGTCATTAAGCCGTCGTACGCTTGTAATATGGCGAGTGTCAAAATAACGCCAAGGCCAACCATTAAAATAATTCCTTGCACGCTATAAACTGCGGCAAACATTTTATTGTTTTTCACCCAATAAACAAACCATTTTTCCTTGAAATGCATAAACAAACTAAATTGACGCTCGGCGGTGTTGAAATATTTTATTGTGTCGATATGGCCCACTGATTCCATCATAATGCCAGTCGCTTTGTCGTCTTCCTCGTTGCCGAGGCGGCGGTATCTTTGCCTTTTTTCTGTACTCCAAATGGTGAAAACCGTGTACGTAACAATTGTCACAAGGGTAATAATCGCGTATTCCCATGTAAAGAGTTTAAGCAGAACAAAGGTAACAAAAAATAGTTCAAACACAGGTGGCAAAAGTTCCGAAATAGAGAAATCTAAAACAAAAGAAATTGCTCTTGTCCCCCGGGCAACAGCGCGTGCTGCCGCTCCAGCCTGCTGGTCGGCGTGATAGCTTACTTGTAACTTTAAGAGCTTGTCGAAAACCGCTTTTTCTATGTCGCGCGTTACACCCATAATTACCGGCGCCATAATGTAATCGCGAATCAACTGCGCTAAATTGGTAGCAAGCTGGAGAGCAAAGCCAATTATCAAAAAATTAATAATTATTTTTAGTGGCTCGCGGCTCGAAAGACCATCGATTATTTTTTGCAAATAAATCGGCTCTATTGTGGACGCAACTTTTGCGCCAATTAAAAAAATCATGCCCAAAACTATGGTGCCAATGTAAGGCCTAAAATAGTGGGCGTAATCCCACAAGCTGTAAGGTTTCTTTTTATCCATAATAGTGATTTTAGCACAAAATTTAAGGTTAATAAACCGTTTTTAGGGAATATATCATTATTACTCTATTTGCCCTTTACACATATTTTTAATTCTTGTATTATAATACGTGATGAACGCGGGTGTAGTTCAGGGGTAGAACGTCTCCTTGCCAAGGAGAAGGCCGGCGGTTCAAATCCGCTCACCCGCTCCATGTAAAAATTGCTTGACAAAAGATTGTTTTGCGTTAAACTAATTCCTTGTATGATAAAAATTCTACAAATAGTTGAATTGGTTATCGCCTTTGTTCTGGTTGCAATTATCCTTCTTCAGCAAAGAGGGTCTGGTTTGGGCGGTGCCTTTGGTTCGGAAGCGGCAGCTTATTCAACGCGTCGCGGTTTTGAGAAATTTCTTTACTACGCAACAATAGTACTAGGAACACTTTTCGTGCTCGTAGCTATCGCGATTATCGTGATAGCAGCACGGCAACTATGACGCAACCAAAAATAGGTAGCATAGGGCCTATACTAAAAAAAATCTACCTAGCAATTAAAGGATATAAACGGGTTTTTTCTCGAGTCGAAAAAATCATTATTACGGTACTTATTTTTTCTGCTGTTACATCTTTGGTTTTTTGGGTGAAAGAGGTACGTTCGCAAGGCGATAACTATGGGGTTATTTACAGCGAGGGGTGGCTCTCTAGCAACCAAGCACCATCGAACCAGCTAAAGCGTTTAACCTATGCTGGTCTTACCCGCTACATGAAAGACGGAACAGTAGGAGCAGATATTGCGGAAAAATGGGAAGAAAGCGAAGACCATTTAACTTACACTTTTCATTTGCGCCAAAATTTTGTTGCTTCCGCGGTTTTGCAGAACATCGAACAGAATAAAGGGCTCTTTGGCGATGCCAGTGTAAGTGCGGAAAAAGACAACACCATTGTTTTTAAGCTAAAACAGCCTCTTAACGTCTTTCTTTTTACAACCACTAGCCCTATTTTTCCTTACGGCCCATACGCCGTGGAGAGCCAAACGGAAAAAGTGATTAATTTAGTTGCCCGCCGCGACTACCACCTAGAAAAGCCAAGTATTAAAAAGATTATTATCCGCCTTTACGCTAGTAAAAATGACCTAGAAAAAGCACTTACCACAGGGAAAGTGTTGGCCACTGCCGATTTGGATTACGGAGTAAACGGCCTTAACCACCAAATTGTTAATCTTCCCCGCGCGGTTAGCCTTTTTATGAACACGCGCAACGAGGTGCTTAAAGAAAAAGAAACAAGAAAAAAAATTATAGATGGTGAGAATGTATCAGATATGAACCTGCGCCTAAAGCTGGTTACAACTACTGCCTACGAGGTTGCCAGTGAATTACCGGGTGTGGTTGGCCAGCTGGAAAAGCAGGGGATTAAGGTGGATGTAACAGAGCTAGACACCGGTACTTTAGTGGGCCATGCTTTGCCCAAAAGAGATTTTGACCTTCTTTTGTTTGGTGTGGATTACGGTTACGGTGAAGATTTGTACCCGTTTTGGCACTCATCCCGTGCCGAGAGCCCAGGCAATAATTTTACAGGCATTAAAAACAAGGAGCTCGATTGGAAGCTAGAGGAAGCACGAACAACTGCCAATTTAGAGGAACGGGCGACTAAAACACAAGAAGCAAAAGAAATTATAAAAAATGAGTATGTCGAGTTACCCATAAAATCAAAAAGTATACTTTACCAGTCGGCTCCAAAAGTTACAGGTAACGAGTTAAAAAAACTTGCGGATCCGCTAGACAGGTTTAACTACATTAGCGAATGGAAAATAAGTAAGTAATATTGTTGCTTTTTGTGGCAATTCGCTATAAAATAACAGGTGTATCGGGGTAGGTGGTGGAATTGGTATACACGCAGCCTTGAGGTGGCTGTGGGCGCAAGCCTGTGCAGGTTCAACTCCTGTCCTACCCACCAAGGACGATTAGCTCAGTTGGTTAGAGCGTCTCGTTTACACCGAGAAGGTCGTAGGTTCGAATCCTACATCGTCCACCAGCCCAATCATTAGTGCCGAGGTGGTGAAATTGGCAGACACGCAGCGTTCAGAGCGCTGTGGGCGCAAGCCCGTGGAGGTTCAAATCCTCTCCTCGGCACCACCTAAAAACATATTTTAGCAACAAAAAAACCACTTAACGTGGTTTTTTTGTTTACTTTCAGTATCCTGTCGGTGTCGGTAGGTTATCCACAAAAAATGAATAATACACCGACAGGATACTGAAAATAATACGCCTTTGCCTATATAAAGCAAGGGCGTTTCTTACTGTTCGTGTTTCGACAAGCTCAACACGAATTATAAAAGGCCGGGCGCCAGTGGCCTATATTGGCCAGTTGCCTGTGGCCAGTAGCCAGATGCAAATAAAGGGGAGCGAATACAGCCAGATGCCAGTAGCTAGATGCCTGAGGTATCAGATTTTAATACTGTTCGAACGGAGTGAGAACTACCCGTCACATCCTTTACTGTTCGAGAGGGAGCGAGAACTACAACGCTAGTTCTGATATCAGGGGCTGGGGGTTCTCGGTGGGTACACCTCGAACGGTAAAATAACGAGTTTCCGCTTGCTTCTAGCTACAAAAACCTCTTGTAGCCAGAAGAAACGCCCCCTCCCCTGGACCGAAATCCAAGGGAGGGGAAGAACTACATCTCGAGGCCAAGCACGGCCTCGAGAAGCAAGACCCACTCCTCGGCAGAGCGGGTCTCCTCCGGGCTCTCAAGATTATTGAGAGCCCGGCCCACGAGCTCGTGGGTGGCGCCGTATGGAGGATACGGCGCCACCCACTCGGACAGGGGCCGTCGGCCCCCGCCCAGGTTGGGCCAGCTACCACTTGAGTGGTAGCTGATACGCCCCCACACCGCAAGCGTGAGGGCAGCCACAAGCTCGATGGCCTCCCCTAGGGGGAGACCATCGAGCTCGGCAACATACGTCGTGCCGCGGCACGACGCGTAGAGTGGCCTCGTTCCGAGGCCGTAGTTCTCTTCGCGGTAGCTCATTCGAGCTACCGCTGCCACCGATACTCCCCCGCCACTGGCGGGGGAGACAACCCAGGTTGCCGGGGCAACCTGGGTTGCCCCAGCTTCCTCCGCGCGCTTGGCGCGGAGGACGATGCTTGCAATGCAGGGGGTGTACTCCTGCATTACAAGTGTCTGGCCAACGGCCTCCGCGCCGCCGGCCAGCTCGGTAAGAGCCCCCAGCAGTCGCTGGGGGCTCTGCTTTGGGCTCCCCAGTTTCCCGGGGAGCTCGAACGACTCCACCCAAAGGGTGGAGTAAAGTCTCTCCGCCAGGCGGAGAGCCGCGCTGCCCATTTTCATCCCAATTCCTCCTTTATCCTTCAGCTGGGATGACTAACTGGAGGAGGGTTTTTAGGGTTGTCTGCTTCCTCGCGCGAAGCGCGAGGGCAGGCCCAAAGGGCTATGCGCCCGAGTTTCTCCGCTTGCTTCTAGCTACAAAAACCTCTTGTAGCCAGAAGAAACGCCCCCTCCCCTGGACCGAAATCCAAGGGAGGGGGAAGAGAATCTTATGGGCATAGGAGAATATGGCTACTCTCCTAGCCCTCCCGCTTGCCATGAAGCGGGAGATTTATTTTGCCTCGGCAACAATCTACCGAGGCGCGCGGTTTACTCCGCGTCTACGAGAGAGCCCGATGCGCCCGCCTCTTCCAGCTGCTCGCTAGAAGTACCGGCGAACGCCCTCTCGTTCTCGAGGGCATGCCGCCAAGATGGCGGCAGCGCCTCGAGAATCTGGCGACAAGTTTCGTCGCCAGACCGGGCGCCCTCGATTATAACCCAGCCCCCGTGCCAGCCCACGGGGGTGCCGTCGGCCGATACACGGTAAACCGTGTAATCGGCCAACCCTGCGCTTACCACCTCTGGGTGGTAAGCCAGCAGCACCCCCGCCTCGCCGAACACCTTCGTGTCGGGGGCGGCGCCCCGTACTACGGCGGTGACGAGAGCGAAGCCCTCGTCACCTAGGTCTACGTAGAGCATTGCCCCTACGTCGAGCCCGCCGATCTCGAAGAGCTCCATGTTTTCACCTCCTTAAGGTGAACTCCCGCCATGGCGCGGGTCCCCTCTGTCCTTTGTCCTCCGGCTGGCGCCATTGGACTTATCCCACTGCTTTAGTGCTAGGAGAGTTGATGTCTCCTGGGT
>JAGOOF010000011.1 GCA_017992655.1 Patescibacteria group bacterium | reverse complement strand
GCCAAATAGACATTATGCCCAAAACAATAAAAATACCATAAAAAGGCCATAAGTAGATCAAATAACGTGTTGCTCTTCCTCCAACCTCGCTTACTAAAAGCGCCATAATAATACTCGATAAAACAATGGCCACTATTATTGAAAAGTTTTGCCGCGCAAGTGAGGTATGCTTTTTTTGTAGCTGCCACCCCGCTACAATGATTATTACTGGCACAAAAAGCGATACTGTGAATAACAAAATATTTGCCGAACCTCCTGATAGCAACGTCTCCGGCTCAACACCCAGTATCAGCCGCCCCGTGCCGAAACGGTAAAGCGCGCCAAAAACTCCCTGAATGTTTTCGCCTAAAGTGAATCCGCCTTGTTCTGTTAAGCGCCCGCTTATTTGCGTAACCGCAATTGTATAAAAAGGAATATAGCTAAGCAAAAGTAAAAACAAGGCGGTCCCTATTCGTCGCGCCACTTGCCACTGGCGTGCAACAATTAATGCGCAAATTTCTACCCCCAAGAGAAACCATCCTAAATAATGTGTCCACACCATAGTTAGGGCGCCTAAAAAAAACAAGATCCACCACCATACATTTTTTCCCGATTGCATACGTAAAATCGCGATATATGTTAGAGTAGCGCCTAAAAGCAATAATGAGTAGAAGCGTGCCTCATTATGAAAATAAAAAAGATAGGGAGAAAGGGTGAAAAGAGTTGCCAAAAGTAGCGCCAGACTTTTTTTGTTGAAAATATTTTTTCCCAAAAAATATCCCAAGGGAATTAATAAAGCACCGGCAAGAGCGGCGGGCAGGCGCAACGACCACTCGTGCGCGCCAAATATATTCATCGATACTCTCGCGAGCAAGTGATAGAGCGGTGGATGGACATCATTAGCAATAAAAGCCCAGAACGATTGCCAATCGGTGGCGAGCGCTACTTTCAAAATTACTCCTTCGTCGCCATCTAATCCTCTTTTCCCCAGAACAAAGAATTGCAACACGGAATAAAACAAGAACAAAAACACTAAAATTGATTTTTCCCGATTTGTTTTTATCATCGGTCTATTTTTTATTCTCTTTTTTATCTTTTTCCTTAAACACCCACATTTTGCTTAAGCCAAAGTTCCACAAGGCAACAATTGCCGTGGCAATAACCATCGCCAAAAGATAATTTAGATCCATTTTTTTCACCATGGCACCATAGAGAAGGTTATTCCACAAGAGCCCTAGCCCGTTAATTAAAACAAAAGAAATAAATTGACCCGCGATTTTTTTGCTACGGTTGCGGAATGTCCAAAGGCGATTAAGAATATAGCTAGAGGTAAGAGCAATACACGAAGATATTATGCGCGCAACAATTTTATCAAACGATCCCAGTTCTACTAAAGCAAAAAGGATAGCGCCATCGACAAAAGTATTAATAAGGCCAACGCTCATGAATTTCGTTGCCTGGCGCACAACCCTCCGGCGTAAAAATAAGCGCCACACAATTTTCACTGACCTTTTTAGCTCACCCGAAATCTTACTGCTTCCTCTTTGCCTGTCGGTAAAAACAATGGGCACTTCTGCCATTTTTGCCCCCCGTTCCTTTCCCAAGTAAAGCATTTCCACCTGAAAGGCGTAGCCAGACGCCACTAATTTATCAAGGGGTAAAGATTCAAGGTAACTTCTTGCATATACTTTATAGCCGGCAGTCGAATCTTTTGGCTTTAAGCCAAGCATCATTCTTGTTGCTATGTTTGCTCCCCGGCTATTCAACTGCCGTTTCCAATCCCACCCTACTATCCCCCCGCCCGCAATATACCGAGATCCTATTACTATGTCATTTTCCCCTGTTTGTGCTAGCTTGAGCATTTTGGGCAAATACTTTGGATGGTGGGAAAAATCGGCATCCATAGACACAATGAACTGGTAGTTTCTTTTTAGTGCCCACTTAAAACCCTCGACATAAGCCTTGCCAAGGCCGTTCTTCTCTTTTCTAATAACAAGGTGCAAGCGACGGGGATATTTTTTCTTAAGCTCCTTCACGATCGTATTTGTGCCATCGGGCGAGCTATCGTCGACCACTAATATTTCTACTTTTAGCGCTAACTTGAAAACCGCCCTAATAATTTTGGCGATATTATCTTTCTCGTTATAAGTGGGAATAACAACCAGTACTCGATCTTTATTTTCTTTCATAAGAACAATATAAACAATTTGTTAATTAGCCGTCAAAAACACAGTGCCACAAAGACAATCTTTCTAAAGCGACAGACAATATTTATGAACTTCGTAAAAGACTATACGCTTCTTTTTCCATGGCGTCGCGGGTAGCACTTAGCAATACACGCGGGTCGCTTGTGTTGCTATTGTCTTTTACCGCTTTAAAGAACGCCTGCTTTAACTGTGTGTCGATGTTTATTTTTGCAATTCCCAGCGCGCTCGCTTCCTTAATTTCCGCACGTGTTGAGTTGCTCGCGCCATGAAAAACAAGTGGAATGTTAACCGCGTGCGATATTTCTTTGAGCACTGTGAAATTAAGCTTTTCGTTTTCAGTTTTTGCGCCGTGGATATTGCCAAAAGCAACCGCCAAGCTATCGCATTTTGTTTTGTAAACAAACTCTTTTGCCTGCGCGGGGTCGGTGTATTCTATTTTTACACCTGTATTTCCACCGGCTGTACCCACAATCCCTAACTCCCCCTCCACTCCAATGCGAGCGCGATGCGCCATTTTTACCACTCGCGCCGTATTTTTAATGTTTTCTGCCAAAGGAAGGCTTGAACCATCGTACATTATAGAGGTAAAAATGCGGGAACGAATCGCTTTTTCCACAAAGGGCAAATCCTTGCCGTGGTCAAGGTGGAACACAATCGGGATAGTAGCGCTTCGGGCAAGCTCGTGCACAATATGTGCTAAGTTTTCCAGCCCCGCGTACTGCAATGATGTTTGCGATGCCTGCACGATTATGGGCTTACGCGCTTTTTCTCCCGCGCGCACTACCGCCTGCGCCGACTCCATGTTGTAAACGTTAAACGCGAAAACAGCTTGCTTATTGGCGCGTGCTTCGCGTAGTAGTTTTTGGCTGCGAACCAGCATTTTCCTCCAATGCTATTAAGCCCGGAAGAGGGTGGCCAATGAGAAACTCGCTTGCCGCTCCTCCGCCGGTGGACACAAAACTAAACCTATCTTTTATATTTAATTCATCTATTACTTGTGCAGTATCGCCACCACTCACAATGGTTGTTGCCCTAAGGTTGGCAATAAAACGAGCGATCTCGCACGAGCCATGGCGAAACTTTTTGCTTTCTGCCACTCCCAGTGTCCCATTCCAAAACACGGTTTTTGCTTTTTTTAATATCGTTTTATAGCGCACAATGGTATCCGGGCCAATATCCATGGGCGGTGTTTTTTTGACAATATCTTGAGTAAAACTTACAATACGTCCTCTTTCGTCTACTCCATCTGTTGGAAAAACTACTTTTTCCACGGGCTCTGTTAAAACCGCGTAGTAATCGTTGGCGGTTTTTCCTCCTAGAAGAACAGTGTCGGCTTTTTTACGAAGAAGGTTGATAATGGGTATTTTGTCTTTAATCTTTGCCCCTCCGATTATGGCGACAAAGGGCTTTTCCTGCTCTTCCAAAAACGGTGTTAAATGTTTAATTTCGTCTGCCAAAAGAAGGCCAGCGAAAGAAGGTAAAAATTTTGTTATCGCCACCAGCGAGGCGTGGCTCCGGTGCGAAGAAGCAAAGGCGTCGTTTATATAAATATCGCCACAACGGGCGAGCTTTTTCGCAAAAGAAACACTATTTTTTTCTTCGCCTGGGTCAAAACGCAAATTTTCTAAAACTGTGATGCTACGCCCTACATAATAACGGCGCGCGAGTACAGGCGATGCTTGCTCAAACGTCTTGGAAATTATTCTTCCCCCACTTACAAGCTGTTTACGCTTTAGTATTTCACTTAAGCGTGTTACAACAGGCGATAAACGCATTGCTTCGTTTACTTTTCCCTCTGGTCGTGCAAAATGGGTAAGAACAATTATTTGCTCCACGTTGTGGCGTAAGAGCCACTCTATGGTAGGTACTGTTTCTACAATGCGATTATCATCGGCAATAGCACCACTTTCATCAAGTGGCACGTTGTAGTCCACTCTTAAAAGCACTTTTTTGCCCGCAACCTCTGCGTCGCGCACTGTTTTCATTTTTTTCTCCGTGCTCTCGCCAGTGCGAAAGCTTCAATAATATTAGAAAATTCCGATACTTTAAGACTTGCGTTACCCACCAGCACACCGTCGATATTTTCAAACTGTGCGAAATCGGGGGCGCTATAACGGCTTACGCTTCCACCGTACAAAATAGGGATGTGAGCAGCAATTTTATCGCTTGCCACTTGTGACACCATAGCTCTTAGCGCGCCAATAATAGAGTTGGCATAATTACCGCTTGCTACCTGCCCACTACCAATTGCCCACACTGGCTCATAGGCAAGTACTACCTTTTCCCACTGGGCAGATGATAAACCTCTCGTCGCGTTGATTAAAGACTTGCCTAGCTCGCTTTTTTTAACAAGCGCTAAAATATCTTTTTTTTCTTTTTTGCTAATATCGATCTTTTGTTCTTCCCCAAACGCGAGAATAGGGCGGAGGTTAGCGTTTAACACGGTTTTAAGTTTTGCGTTAATAAGCGCGTTATCTTCCCCAAAAACTGTACGCCGTTCGCTGTGGCCCACTAAAACGTATTTCGCGATAGCGCGTAGCATTTCTACCGACAGTTCGCCTGTATATGGCCCCTTAAGATGGGAGTACACATTTTGCGCGCCTAGCGTTGCGCGCCCGTAGCGTTCTTTAATAGGAACAAGCCAAACGCTTGGTGGCAGAAAGATTACTTTTACCTTGCCGAACTCTTCACCTCTGCGCAACACTCCCCCTACAATCGCCATAGCATCCGCAATTGTTGTGTTCATTTTCCAGTTGCCAGCCACGATTGTTTCTCGCATTTTCCTCCCCTCTTAACTTGTTATCAGCACTGCAACGTCTTTGTAAGTGATTGCCAAAATCAATATTATGAGCAGAATAAAACCGATCATGTGGATTAAACCCTCCACTTCTTCTTTTATGACTTTGCGCCGCGCAACGCCATCGAGCATTATGAAAACCGCCTTTCCTCCATCGAGCGCGGGGAAGGGCAAAATATTAATGAGGCCAAAGTTAAGCGATAAAATAGCAATCCACTGGAGAATAAAAATACCACCTAGTTTTACGGCCTGCCCGGTAAGCGTAAAGATACCGACGGGTCCGGTAACGTCTTTCACGCTGTCGCTCACTTTTTCTGGGCCAAAAAGAGAACTAATAATATCCCACAAAAAGTTCGCCATAAGTTTAGTAAAGGCACCGATTTCGCGAGTGGCGGCAACAAAAGAGGCAAAAAAGCCAAGTTTCACTTTGGTTCCAGCTCCTCCGAGCCCTACGCCAAGTGGCGCTTCATCTTCGCTTGACAGTTGTGCTGTAACGTTACGCGCACCGGTGGTGCCGTCGATAGACAAAGTGATTTCCTGCCCTTTGTGTTGCGCGGTATACTGCGCAAATTCTTCCATGCTACTAAATCCGTTAATTATATCGCCCTCCGCAAGACCCGCTTTTTCTGCCGCAGAATTAGGAGATACTTCTACCACTATAATTTGCCCAGTTTTTTCCCCACCCAACGATTCGGGTGAAAGTGCTATTGGCGACATCCCAACCATGTATCCAACAGAAAAAAGGAGCCATGCAAGAGCGATGTTTACAAACACTCCCGCGACAATAATTACAATTTTTTTGCGCCCCTTAAGGCTGGAATAAGAACGAGGGTCTTTTACTTTGTCTTCCTCGCCTAAAAGACGAACATAGCCACCTAAAGGAACTAAATTTATTTTGTATTCTGTCTCTCCTTTTTTCTTTTTCCAAATAGTGGGAGGAAAACCAAAAGCAAATTCTTCTACTTTTACTTTAAATAAACGGGCAGCGAAAAAGTGGCCTGCCTCGTGGCAAAAAATTAGAAGCCCTAGAATTAGTATCGACAAAATAAATGTTAGCATTAAATAATCTTTCTATTTGGCAAACAACAACTGTAAAGCAAAACATCTAAACAATTTATATGGTTTCCAGCTCTTTTGTTTTGTCGGCAACCATTTGCTCCACTTTATCGTTATATTTTTTTATTGCCTCGTTCAACTCTTTTTCTGCGCGGAACCTATCATCCTCGGTTGCCTTTCCTGCTTTTTCTTGGCTTGTTACCTCTTGCATAGCTTTTTGCCTCTCTGTGCGCATGGCAACTTTTGCTTCCTCTGCAATTACGCTTACCAGCTTAGACATTTCTTTACGCCGTTCCGCTGTGAGAGGAGGAAGTGCTACCCTAATAATACTCCCATCGTTAATCACTTCTAGGCCATTGCCGGAGTTGCGGATTGCGTTTTCAATGTTAGCAAGCAATGATTTATCCCACGGCTGAACAGAGATAGTGGCAGCGTCCGAAACGGTAAGTGAGGCTACTTGTTTAAGAGGCGTGAGAGCGCCATAGCAATCCACTTTTATATCTTCTATAAGGCCGGTTGTCGCTCGCCCTGTGCGTAGTTTCGCCAGCTCATCCGAGAGCCTGTCTATAACTTCTTCCATTTGATCTTTTGTGGCGCGTAGGTTGTATGTCATAAAGCTTCCTTTCGCCTAAAAATAATTTATCTTATGCTAAACAAAATTATTTATGGTAGCGATTACTTTTATTATGCCTATTTATTTTTAAAATGCAAAATATTTAATTACTTACCGCTCAAGATAAGTTTTACTGTTCTAGTTTTACTGTTCGAGGTGTACTCACCGAGAACCATATTTTTTACCGTTCGAGAGAACTGTAGCGAGAGTAACGAGTTACCATCTCGAGAACTATTTACCGTCATTCTTGTACTGACGTAGTAGTTCTCGCTCCCGCTCGAACAGTAATGGTTTTTTATTGTTCGAGGTGTACTCACCGAGAACTATTTGCGCCAGTTGTTATCCTTTCGTGGTAGTTTACCCCGTCCCCTTCGGGGCGGGGTTCTCGCTCCCGCTCGAACAGTAATGGTTTTTTATTGTTCGAGGTGTACTCACCGAGAACTATTACCGTGAGTTGTCATCCTGACGTAGTAGTTCTCGCTTTGCTCGAACAGTAAAATCTTATCGTTCGAGAGAACTACACGAAGCGTCATCTCGAGAACTATTTACCGTCATTCTTGTACTGACGTGGTAGTTCTCACTGTGTTCGAACAGTAAAGGACTTATCGTTCGAGGTGTACTCACCGAGAACTATTACCGTGAGTTGTCATCCTGACGTAGTAGTTCTCGCTTTGCTCGAACAGTAAAATCTTATCGTTCGAGAGAACTACACGAAGCGTCATCTCGAGAACTATTTACCGTCATTCTTGTACTGACGTGGTAGTTCTCGCTCCCGCTCGAACAGTAAAGGACTTATCGTTCGAGGTGTACTCACCGAGAACTATTTGCGCCAGTTGTTATCCTTTCGTGGTAGTTTACCCCGTCCCCTTCGGGCGGGGCAAGCTATAAGCCATAAGCAAAGAGAAAGCGCGCTTTACACCCCTCTCCATTTACGATATGATGTTTACGATATAAATAAGAAGAAAAGAGTTTTATGGATACTACCCAAAATAATGCACTTAACCCTATTCAGCCCCTCGAAGAAGAACGCCTCGTTGCGCAGGAAACTGTTGAGGCAGGAGGGAAATCAGACATTCCAAGCACTCTAACAGTGCATGAAACAGAACTGGGCGGTAAAAAATTAATCCTCGAGTCTGGCCGTTACGCGGGCCTTGCTGATGGCGCCATTACCGTCCGTCTTGGCGACACAGTTGTTCTTGCAACTTGCGTTGTTGCTCCCGACCCAAGCGAAACCGCCGACTACCTCCCTTTACTTGTTGATTACGAAGAAAAGTTTTATGCGGCTGGTAAAATTTCGGGTAGCCGTTTTATTAAACGCGAGGGGCGCCCTTCCGACGACGCAGTACTGGCAAGCCGCTTAATCGACCGCCCTATCCGCCCTCTTTTCCCCAAAAATTTCCGCCACGATGTGCAAGTCATAGTAACTGTTCTTTCTTACGACGGGCAAAATGACCCCGACATCCCGGCTATTATCGCCGCCAGCGCCGCCATTGGCCAGACCCGCGCCCCCTTTACGGGCCCTCTTGCGGCCGTTCGTGTTGGCCTTGTTAACGATGAATTTGTCGTTAACCCCACCCGCGACCAACTCAAAGAATCTTCCCTTGACTTGGTAGTTGCGGGTACCGCACAAAAGGTAATGATGATCGAGGCAGGTGCTAACGAGGTACCAGAGGAAAAGATATTTGGTGCCATTGAATTTGGCCACAAAATGATGCAACCGGCCATCGAGGTGCAACAGAAGTTCCGCAACGAAAACAAAATAGAAATAGATAACACTGTTAGCGAGGTCTCTTCCGCGGTCGCCGATTTGGTTGGCGCCGGCATCAAAGAGGCAGTAAGAATTGCCGAAAAAGAGGAAAGGGAGCAAAAAATCGAAGAACTTCTTAGTGAGGCAAAAACCACTCTCGAAGGCGATTACAAGCAAAATGAAATTTGTGGTGCTTTCGATACTTTAATGCAGAAAAAAGTGCGTGAGCTTATACTAGAAGACGGCACGCGCCCCGACGGACGGCGTGATGATGAAGTACGCCCTCTTTCCATTGAGGTGGGTTTGTTGCCTCGCACTCATGGCTCCGCGCTTTTCACTCGTGGCCAAACCCAAGCGTTAACCATTGCTACACTGGGCGCCCCCGGAGAGGAACAGCACATCGACACCATGGAACGAGAAGACACAAAAAGATATATGCACCATTATAACTTCCCTCCTTTCTCTGTGGGCGAAGTACGCCCTTTGCGTGGCGCCTCTCGCCGTGAGGTAGGACACGGAGCGTTAGCAGAACGTGCACTTTTGCCCGTATTGCCTCAAAACGGCGATTTTCCCTACACTATTCGACTCGTAAGTGAGATACTATCTTCCAACGGTTCCAGCTCCATGGCTGCCACTTGTGGCTCAACTCTTGCCCTGATGGACGCGGGTGTCCCCATCAAAAAGCCTGTTTCCGGTATTGCAATGGGCCTTGTTACGGGCGAGAAAGAAGAGCAGTTTCGTATTTTAACTGACCTCCAGGGGATTGAAGACTTTGGCGGTGATATGGACTTTAAGGTCGCGGGTACACGCGATGGTGTAACTGCTATTCAACTTGATATTAAACTGCAAGGCTTAAACTTTGAGATTATTCGCCAGACCCTGGAAAGAGCAAAAATTGGGCGCCTCTTTATTTTGGATAAAATGTTATCTGTTATCGCTAAGCCACGGCCCTCTCTCTCCCAGTTTGCCCCTCGTATTGAAAGCGTTAAAATTGACCCCAGTAAAATTGGCGAGCTCATCGGCCCTGGAGGCAAGCATATTAACAGTATTATCGATGCCTGTGGAGGGAAGGAAATACTGAGCATCGACATAGAAGAAGATGGCACTGTGCTGGTTAGCTCTGCCGACGCGCAAGCAGCGCAAAAAGCAATCGATATCATCGCCGCCGACACCAAACAAGTTGCAGTGGGCGAAACCTATGAGGGAGAAGTGGTTAACATTCAAAAGGACCGCAACTCTGGCAAAGAAATTGGTGCCATAATACAGATCCTCCCCAATAAAGACGGCATGGTTCATATTTCTGAAATTGCCAGTGAACGGATTGCCAAAGTAAGCGATGTGTTAAAAATTGGGCAAAAAGTAAAAGTAAAGGTAGTCACGGTAGACGCGGAAAGAGGACGTATTGGCTTAAGTATTAAGCAGGCTCAATAGGGTGGCGTTGCAACGAACTCAAACCTTGGTATAACAATTAGTTTGACCGGCCCCGTCATATCGCTTTTCCGTGCGACGCCCCATGTTCTAGAGTCGCTCGAATTCCCCCTGTTATCCCCCACTAAAAAGTATTCTCCTTCTCTTAACTGCCAGGCGCTCACGCCTGTTACTGCCTCTGTGCTAAAAGTAGAGGGGATATAGCTTTCTGTTAGTGGTTTGTTGTTTATGTAGATACTATTATTTTTTATTTCAACATAGTCACCGGGCAAACCAATGAGGCGCTTAATATATTTGACCTTGTCAGGATCACCGGGAAATTTTAACACCATGGGGTCGCCTCGTTCAAAATTGCCCGTAAACAAATTAAAACGGTTGATAAAAACAACTTCGCGGTCGTGGAAGTTGGGTTCCATGCTTTCTCCCGAGACAATGAACACCGTAAAGAGAAAATAATGAACAAGAAAGAGCGCCAGTCCCCCAACAATAAGCCATTTTACCAGTTCGAAAGCGGTGCTCGCCAAACGGCCAACTCCTTGCGCTTTAAATTGAGTGCCAGTTTCTCTTGCTTTAATCATAATTTTATATTACCATAATTTTATCTTGAAGGGAGTTGTTGTGTATGAGCAGCAACCAAGGGAGTCTGCGGCAGGTGGAGAGGGCGAGCACGGCGCCCCGGCTCAAAAGAGCAATCAAGGCGTTTGATGCCAAGACCGAGCACGACCGGCAGAAGCTTCGTCGGTGTTTGCGCAACAAGGCGCGCAAAACCAAAGACAGAGAAATGCTCGCCGTGATCGGCCGGCACATTGTGTCATCTGAGTCCGGGCAACCCGAGCAGTCTGCTCCTCCACCCTGCCGGCGACTCTCCAAGGAGAGAAGCTGCTGGTACTGCTAACCCCTTCATGTCTTCCCCCGCGAGGCCTACCTGCCTCGCGGGTCATTTTTTTGCCATTTGGGATTACTGTTCGAGCAACGCGAGAACTACCGCAAAAGGATACAGCTCACGGGAATAGCTTGCCCTGCATCGAATGGTGCAGGGTTCTCGGGGATTACCCCTCGAACAATAAGATTTTACTGTTCGAACGAAGTGAGAACTACCACGTCAGTATCAGGATAGCGAAAATAGTTCTCGTCATTCCATTCCTCGAACAATAAAACTTTACTGTTCGAACGAAGTGAGAACTATCCGTAGCCTCCAATACTGTTCGAGCGGGAGCGAGAACTATCCTTTCGTCTGATGTGATACTAACGGGAATAGTTCTCGGGGATTACCCCTCGAACAGTAAAAACTTTACTGTTCGAACGAAGTGAGAACTATCCGTAGCCTCCAATACTGTTCGAGCGGGAGCGAGAACTATCCTCTCGTCTGATGTGATACTAACGGGAATAGTTCTCGTCATTCCATTCCTCGAACAATAAAACTTTACTGTTCGAACGAATGTGAGAACTATTAGGTTTGATGTGATACTAGGGGCAAATAGTTCTCGAGATGACGCTTCGCTTTACGCTTAGCGCATTCTCTCGAACAGTAAAACTACACCTCAAACAGTAAAAATCGAACAGTAAAAACTTAAACAGCGAAATGGTACTATTTTTACTTGCCTTACAATGTAACCAAGTGCTATTATAAAAATATGATTATCCGTGTTCACGTTACCCCCGCCGCCGGCCACAACAAGATCGTTCGTCAGGAAGACGGCCAATACCGCGCATGGGTCAAGGCACTACCCGTTCGCGGGCAGGCGAATCTGGCTCTCACGGAAATGCTCGCAAAAGAGTTTAAAACGCCACAAAATTCCATAAGAATTATCAACGGCTACACAAGCCACCACAAAACGATTTCCGTTGGTGAAGAAAACGCCACACAAACGTGATGGCATAAGGATTGGAGGTGAAAAAATTGTTAGATCCCGAGGTGCGGTTAGAGGTCTTCATGCTCGTTCCAACACTCGCCGAGCGTTTGTCCATTACTCGCTCAGAGGCAACAGACCGTGTCAACACCCTGCGCCGTGCTCTACCGGCACCGCTTAGCAACGACCTCAACTTCCCCCACTTGCTCTACGTCTGGCTTCAAGACGCGCCACAGGTGAAACAGCCCTCGGCCGGGTCCAAGAGCATTTGGCCCACGTTCAATCTCTATTTACTCTCCCGTTAGGCCATCATCCCCACTTCTTCCCCCGCGAAACGTTACCGTTTCGCGGGGAAACTTTTTAAAACATTGTTACTTGGTCACCGCTTTGGCGGGCACTTTTAGGCAGAATGTTAATTATAGAGCGCATATTCAGTTTTGTGAAAAACTGCTCTGCTTCTTCGCGGTCGTAGTCGCTAACTTTTGTATCGCTTATTTTAAAATTCAGTTCTACATCTTTTTTAATTGTGGCTAGCTTTTGGCTAAGCTGAGCACTTTCTTTGCCCGCTATCAACTTGTTTTTTAATGTTTCCGGCGTTATTTTTTCAATATTTTTATACACTTCTTCCAACGTGCGATATTTTTTAATTAAGCTAACGGCCGTTTTCGGCCCCACTCCTTTTACGCCAGGAATATTATCGGAACTGTCGCCCGCCAATGCCTTGTAATCGACAATATTTTCTGGAGGAAGGCCAACTTTCCCCTCTACTGTTACCCTGCCATACACTTGAGGGGGCTGGATTCCTCTTTGTGGCATGGCCACCTTCACCTGCCCATTTACTAACTGCAACGTATCTCCGTCGCCCGTTAATATAATAACTTCTCCGTTTTTCACGTTTTTAACAATGTGGTGTGAGAGTGTGCCAATAATATCATCGGCCTCTACGCCGGTAATGCCAAAATGCGGAACACTTAAGGCATCGAGCATTTCATGCACCACGGGAATTTGGTCGTAAAGCTCCTGTGGCGCCTTTACTCTTGTTGCTTTATATTGGGTAAAAAGCTCGTCACGAAAAGTTGGTCCGGCCACATCGAAGGCAACAACGATGTTGGTAGGCGTAAATTGCTTAACAGATGCCATTAGAATACGGGCAAAGCCATAGACCGCGTTAGTGGGGCGCCCTTTTTTATCGGTAAGCGTTAAAGGTAGCGCGTGAAACGCCCGGTGTATAATGGCATTACCATCTACCAGCAAAAAAATACTTTTTTTCATGTTTTAGCCAATACTCTTATTTGCTACAAACTGTGAACAGTTTCTTTAATCCCTTCCCTAAGCATAGTTTCGGGGCGCCAATTAAGCATTTTTTGCGCCTTTTTTGCATCTATTACAGAACGGCTAATATCACCTTGGCGCGCAGAGGCGTGAGTAACACGCGCCTTTTTCCCACACGCCGTTTCAATGTGGCCAATAATTTT
>JAGOOF010000010.1 GCA_017992655.1 Patescibacteria group bacterium | reverse complement strand
CTTTGGCTAAAGCCAACTTGCGGTGCTGCTAAGCCAACGCCGTCTTTAACACGCATGGTGGGTATCATTTTTTGTACTAGTTCTTGAAGACCGTTGCCAAAATCCTTCACCGCTTGTGTCTTCTGGTAAAGAATGGGGTTAGGAACGGTAACTATTGGTAGTATTTTGTCCATCTTGTTTTAATGCCTTTTGATAAATGTTTAGTAGCCGTAAAGTGGAGTTTTGGGTAGAAAATGTTCTTGCCCGCGCCCGCGCGACCCGCCCGAAATGGAGGCGTATTTTCTGGTTGCGAAGCAGATAAATTATTCTATCAGAAAATGCGTTTTCATTCAATGGTGTTAAGAAACCGTCTTCGTTGTCGTGGATGATATCGCTTGGTGCTAACCTACTCACTGCCACGGTGGGGAGCCCTGCTGCCATCGCCTCAAGAATCACTATTGCTTGAGTTGCATTGGGGCACGGGAATAGAAACAAATCGCATGCACCGTAAATTTTATTGAGTTCGCCTTTGGGCATAAAACCGCCAAAAGTGACATTGTCGCCAAAAGGTTCACGTTCCACTATTTTCTGAAAAATCTCTTCCTGCGGGCCACGTCCGATAATTAAGAGGTGAACATGCTCGTCTTTATACCAAACCTCACGAAAAGCGCGCAGTAAAAAGCGGATATTGCTTTGTTCGTCTAGGCGACCAACAAACAAAAGTATTTTTTGCCCTTCGGGAATATTAAAATGATCTCTTAAAACCTGGGGAGTAATACTAGAGAAATCATCAACATCTACTCCTGCCGGTACAATGTGTATTGGGCTAACCACCCCAAGTTGAGAAATGAGTCTTTTTGCCGATGGCGTTGGTGCTAGCACGCACGTGCTTTGGTTTGCATGGCGACGACTTTGCCGAATATGCCAAGAACGGGCAAATGGCTTAAAGATGTCGCGGTAATATTTAATATGCTCTGTATAGAGTGCGTCCATGGTAAATATTGCGGGGCGCCTTGTTTTTTTGGCGAGCTTCAAGCCGAAGGTGCCAACGTTGTAAATGCTAAACGTGTGGATAATATCCAATTCTAATTTGTTGATTATGCGCAGTGCCTTCCCTGTTATAGGACGGGCAAGCGGACTTTCTGGCCGATTGGGCAGATATGTAGAAGGAACGCGTATAATATTTTCCGAGCTATCCTTATATTTTATGAACTGTGGAGCAACCACAAAAACGTCGTGTCCTAACTTCGATAAATGACGGCGATATGTTTCCACAACAACGGCGGTGCCCGTTGGGGTTGGCAAATACGTGTCAGTGAAAAACCCAATACGCAAAATACTCCTTGCTTTCATTTTAGCATAGTATCGTGTTGGCGTAGAGTAATATTATAAATTAGGCAGGAGGATTGATTTTTATTTTTTCACACCAGTGATAAAGTGATTCTATATTTTTTGGTGGCCACGCATCTTTAGAGAAATAAGTCGTTATTGACTTGCCTTCGACAATTGTGGCACGTTCTTCTTGAAGCAGTAACCTTATTTTGTCTAAATTTTTCCCAACCAATTTTACTTCGTATGTAGTGGGAGGAAGGTTAAATTTCTGCCTCGTCTTATAAAAAGCTTCATATGTTAAAGTTGCTCTTTGACTGAGTAGCTTTTCAATTAGTGGGATAGGCCTTTCGCTTTGAATGATAATTCTTTCACGTGCTTGTTGCCATAGCCTCCAGACAAGCGTTATAAAATCGTAAGATGCGTCGTGGCTGGGTAAAGAAAGCCATTTATCGGCATCGCTAATCAGTATTTCATCAAACCACAAATCAGGGAAGTCGATAATTTTTTTTGTCGCTAACAAAGTGTACGGTCGTACTTTTGGTATTACTAAATTGGAAATGTGGCCCGAGAGAGTGCCAATTTTTTGCCCCTGTAGTAGCTCTTTGATTCCATCTTGATTGGCGTAGGGGGTAACGATAGCACGAAGATTCTTATTTATGTAGGACAACGATTTTGCTAGCTTGTTTTGTTGCCAGATGAGAGTGGGTTTTTTTTCGTTTTTTGCACCAGCTTTCACGTGTAATTTTCCGCTAGAAAGAAATGGGTAGTATTCGACATTTGGGATCGCGTCTCCTAAAATCAAATCAATGCCAAATTGTTCATTAAGGGCAAGGGCGATATCGTCTGCTTTATAGCAAGGGGCTTGTTCGTTGTAATAGCCAAAGTTAACGGGCAAGTCGATTATAATAGTTTTTAAATAGGGGACGGGGGCAAAAATTGTTTTGCGCGTTCCTATGATTAGTTTAATTTTTCCGCTTTTTACCCAGCTTAGGTTTTTACGTGTCCTGACTACCCCTAAGCGATCGGACAGTTCAATTACGTTTTCAGCTCCCAATATCTCCGTAAAATATGTTAAAGCAAAATCGACAAGGCGGTAGGTTGGCATAAGTAATATTACCTGCCCCTTTTGTTTAGCATCAATAAACTGGCTGTAATAATTAAGGCGCTTGCTCAGTGGGGCGATGTATAAAATCGGTTTCTTAGAAGGTTGGCTATGCCATGAAACCGTGGAAGGGCTATTGGCAAGCGCTGCTAACTCAGGCAATATGTCGAATATAGTAGGACCGAGCGGTGCGCCGTAGTGGCGGCTAATCCAATGGCAAAAATCTATCGCTTCTTTTTCGATAACAGGTCCAGAGCTAATTACTTTTTCGATATTTGCAATTTTGTAATATGCTTTTTTGGGTTTCTCAACCTTTTTCCCTACGATGCCATATAGAACACGGTGGTTGAAAGGGACTTTAACTAGCGTTCCAATCTTAAGAGAAGTGTTGTACTTGTAAGTGTATGCGTCGAACAAATTTTTGGTGCGAGCGTCAACAAAGACGCTGAAATAGTAGCTCATTAAAGGTGGCTAATAATTAAATCTAGTAGCTTGTCGATATTCGTGCCATTTATTGCAGAAATCTCTACCTGTACATCTTTAAGTTTACGGGGGCTACTGTTCTGTCCGCCTTTTTTATCTAAATCGGCCTTGCTCAAAACTAAAAAGCAAGGTTTTTTTGTAAGCTTTTTGCTGAAAAGAGCAAGCTCATTGCGGATTGCCTCCACATCGGCATGGGGATCTTCGCTTTCCGCGCTTACAAGGTGCACTAATATTTTCGTTCGTTCAATGTGCTTAAGAAAGCGGTGCCCTAATCCCTTCCCGCTGGCGGCACCTCTTATAAGGCCGGGAATATCTGCAACGGCAAAAGTTTTCCCTTTGTGTTTAACAACTCCAATAATGGGTTCAAGAGTCGTAAAAGGGTAGTTTGCGATTTTTGGTTGCGCGCGACTAATAGCTGAAAGCAAAGTTGATTTGCCACTGTTAGGCAGGCCAATAAGCCCTACATCCGCTACGAGCTTGAGATCTAACTGCAGTGTTAATACTTCTCCTGCCTCACCTTTTTCTGCTTCTCTCGGTACCCTGTTTGTCGGGCTTGAAAAATGGACGTTACCGCGTCCTCCTTTTCCCCCACGAGCGACAGTTACCTTTTGGCCGTCATTTTTTAAATCCGCAATTTTCTTGTTTTCTTCGTCTCTTATTATTGTTCCGACGGGGAGGCTAATAACCAGATCCTTACCGCTTTTCCCGGTTTTTTTGCTACGTCCTCCCCGGGCACCGTTTTCGGCTTTATAATGTTTCTGCCGGTTATGGTCGGAAAGTGTGTTTACCTCACGGGTAGCGAGTAGAATAACATCGCCACCGTTGCCTCCATCGCCTCCGTCTGGCCCGCCCTTAGGAACGTATTTCTCACGGCGAAAACTAACAAGGCCATCTCCGCCTCGTCCCGCGTTAACAAAAATTTTTGCTCTATCTATCATGGTTTAATAATAGCAACAAGCTAGCACATATACTAGCTTGTTGCACACTGAATGTTGTTTTATGCGTTTAGAAAGGGGCAGTATAACGCCCGTTTACAATTGCCTCAAAATGAAGGTGATAACCACCACCACCAAAGCTTATTACTCTTCCTGTGTTACCGCAGGCGCCAATATATTGCCCCGCGCTCACGCTTTGGCCAGCAGATACTGCAATAGAGTCAAGGTGGGCGTAGCGGGTTCTTACGCCACCACCATGGTCAATGGTAACGATATTGCCGTAGCCTCCGTTCCAACCATAAGAGGCGCCGGTAACCACTCCGCTCTTTGCGGAAACAACAGCCGTTCCTCTGGGGGCAACCATGTCTGTGCCATTGTGGCCGGCAAGAATGCGGCGGGAAATATAGGAGTAATTCATGGGCTTAACAAAGCCAGTTGTTCCACTTGTTTGTGCCCCAAAGTAGCGCGCGTCAGCAATTTTTTTATTATTGTTTTGCGCTATAAGCGATGCGCTAATGTCGCCGGGGGGAAGGGTGAGTTTTTGCCCTGGAACGATATTCTCGCTTTTTATATTGTTTTGATATTGAATTGTAGCGACACGCAAACCATATTTTAGGCCAATCGTACTCAGAGTGTCACCTGGTTCCACGGTGTAAACAATAGATCTTGAGCGTTTAGTCAAATCAACTTTTGGTTCAGGCGCGGGTCTTTCTGTCAGTTTTGTTTCTGTAATGAGGGGTTCAGAGTAATACCCCTCGTTATTATCTGTTTTTGTTGCGAGAATGAGAGATGTCGGATCCTCCTGTACAACTGGGGTGAAACGATCAACGGAGGCGGCTAAAACTGCTTTTGCCTCGTTGCCAACTGACTCACTATTTTGCAAGATGCTTTGCTCTAACCGTGTTTTTGCCAGGCTAGTGCTTGTCCCAACAAGCGTAATTAAGAACAAGAAAAAGACGTGGTAACCCCAAAATGGGCGTTTTCCTAAGTATAGATAAGCGCGGTGAAGCGGTTTGTCGTATTCAGTTTTTGCCCCTCGGCCTTGTTTTTTGCCCTGAAATAACTTGGAGAAAAGGGAGAAAAAACTATTGGCTTTGGGGGAAGGTAACGGTATCGAACCTTCTTCGTTATTAGTTGTATTTGTCATACACTGGTGGATGATAGCATACTCATACTAGCTGTCAAGTAATTTAACGTTCGTTTCTAAATGGTCTTCAAAATCTCTTCTGTTTGATAAGCAAAAACAACATCATCGGGTTTGAATTTAATATTGCCACTGTAGCTTATACCGCATTCTTCATTTTGCTTGGCAACGTCAACAACGCCGGGGCCAATTTGTACCTTTTCCACGGTGCCCTCACCAAGCGTTTCTTCCAGCCTTTTGGCGCGAAACTTGAGACCTGGGCGCATTAACCCTTTTGTTACCAACCCTCCTACTATTCCGCTTGTTTGAGTACGGTGAAACACTTTAATTACCTTAAGACGGCCGATTTCCGTTTCTACAATTTCTGGCTCTAACAACCCTTGGAGAGCGGCTTTAATATCATTTATCAGTTCATAGATTACATCGTAGCGTGATATTTTAATACTTTGCTCGTTGGCCAACTTTTTAATATTAGGAGCAATTGGTACGTTAAAAGCAACAACTATGGCTTGCGCAGAGAGCGCGAGGTTGATATCAGATTCAGTAATTTGCCCTATTCCTGTACTAATAAAATTAACCGATACGTCATCTGACTTAATGTCACCTAAGCTTGCTTTAATTGCGTCAAGAGAGCCTTGGACGTCTGCTTTGAGAACAATGTTGAGCTCTTTTGTTTGTCCGCTCTTAATGGCTTGAGAAACCTCAGCAAGACCGTAGTTGGCAAACGACTTCACTTGATCTTTTTTGAGCCTTTCCTCAATTATTTCTTTTGCTTCTCGTTCGCTCGCAACGACATTTACCTTTTCACCAACTTGGGGAACTTTTTTGAAGCCGGAAATCTGCACGGGAGTAGAGGCGGATGCAGTCTTGATACGCCCGCTATCAGACTCCATCGTTTTAATTTTGCCTACCTGGTCGCCGATAATAATGTGGGCACCTTGGTGGAAAACGCCGTTCTTAACAAGAACGGTGGCCACCGGGCCTAGGCCGGGCTTGATTTTTGACTCAATAATGACTCCACTGCCCGCCGCTTTAGGGTGATACAAAAGGTCCTGCAGATCTGCGGAGAGGGAGATGATTTCTAAAAGAGTGTCTAAATTAGTTTGCTTTTTGGCAGATACTTCTACCATGACAGTTTTGCCACCCCATTCCTCCGGAACAAGATTGTGTTCGGCAAGCTCTCTTTTGACTCTGCTGGGGTCCGCACCGGGAGCGTCTATTTTGTTAATTGCAACAATCATCGGCACGGAGGCAGCACGTGCGTGGCTAATTGCCTCCAGTGTTTGGGGCTTAACGCCGTCATCGGCGGCCACCACCAATACTACCATGTCCGTGACATTTGCTCCCTGTGCGCGCATGGCAGAGAAAGCTTCGTGGCCTGGGGTGTCTAAAAATGTGAGTCTACGTGTTATTTCTTTCTGCGGTTTTTTCTTTGTGCTACTTTTTTTTGCATCGCCTCGGGGTGTGTTCACTTCAACTTGGTATGCTCCGATGTGTTGCGTTATACCTCCGGCTTCCTTCGAAACAACGTTTGTAGAGCGGATTGCGTCGAGCAGAGTGGTTTTGCCGTGATCAACATGGCCCATAACCGCAATAACAGGTGGGCGAGGAGCGCTTTTAAGCTTGGTTGTCTGTATCGCATTTGCCTCTTTCTTTTCTTCCTCTTGAGAAGTAGCGCTATAGCCGAACTCATCGGCAATGATAGCAGCAGTATCAAAGTCAACACTTTCATTGATTGTCGCCTGAATACCATTTTCGAATAGCTTGGCAATAATGGCCGTAACCGGTTGTTTTAGTAAGTCGGACAATGCCCGTACTGGTACCACTCTCGGAATAATAACGGGGATTGCCTCTGTTGATGCACTAGTTTTATTTGTTTCGCTACGTTCGGCTTCTTTATAAAGATGTCCTCTTGTATCGATAGAAAGACCACCACGCTTAGCGGCCCTTTTTACTTTTTTAGAGACAGTGTACTTTTTATTTTTTGCCATAATTAAGCATAAGGTAACACAAATAGAAAGCAGAGTAAAGGAGAATATAACATTTGCATTCTCGTACGGAACGTGAAATAGTTAAGATATGAAAGATATTTCTAAAGATTTTTTAGGTATTTTAGGTGAGTCGGTGGTTAAGCATCTTGTAAAAAACGTCGATAAGCAATATACCTATCTTACAAAGAACAAGATACGTGAAAAACTTTTCAAGGCCGGTTATGGCACGCGTAGCGTTAATAATGTTTTTTATTATTTATTTACTCGAAAATACATTAAAAAAAACGACGGTGATAGCGTTGCTTTAACTGCCCGCGGAGCACAATATTTTGCCAAAACGTGCCCACTTCTTACGCAGAAAAAATTAAAAGAAGGTTACGTCAGTATCGTTGTTGTGGAAATACCGGAAGAGAAAAGAGAAATACGGGATTTTTTGCGTCGGCGCTTAAGTATTGCCGGTTTTTCTAAGCTTGGACGGGGAGTGTATGTAAGCGAAAAAGAAATTAGCCCTAACTTTTCTTTTCTTGTTCGCCTTTATGGTCTGGGGAGTTTTGTTCTTTGGGGGAAATTGCAACGCTATTAGTGGCTTCTTCGTTTTTATCTACTAGCGTAACCGATGCCACTTTATCTCCACCTTTTAAGCGCATAAGGGTAACGCCTTGTGTATCGCGTCCAAGGCGCTTAACAGCTTTAATCTTAATGCGAATGACTTGCCCTGCGCGGCTAACCATTACTAAGTCATTTCCATCGTCCTCAAGAACTAGGGCATGAATTACTAAGCCTGTTTTAGTGCTTGTTTTGGATGCGCGTACTCCCATGCCGCCACGATTTTGTGCCTTGAAGTGTTTAAATACCTGTGTCCTTTTTCCAAAACCGTTTTCCAAAACCGTGAGCAAATCTGCCTGCTCAAAACGAATAACACTCATACTCATTACTTTATCTTCACTTCGTAGTTTGATGCCTCTAACGCCAGAGGCAGAGCGGCCCATAGGACGCACCTGTTTCTCGTCGAAGAGGATTCCTTGCCCTTTTTGGGTTACAAGCATTACATGGTTCTTGCCAGTTGACGTATCAACAAAGCGTAGGGTGTCATTATCTTTAAGCCCGATGGCCTTAATTCCGGTTTTACGAATGTTGCGGTATTTTTCGATTTCTGTTTTCTTAACTGCGCCTTTTTCTGTTGCCATGAAAAAGAATTTTTCACTGGTTGAGCGTTGTTTGCTAATTGCTATGACTGCCGTTACTTTTTCTTCGGGGGAAATTTGTAAAACATTGACAATCGCCTGACCTTTAGCTTGCCGTGAACCGGAAGGGAGTTCGTAAACTTTGGTCGTAAAAACGCGTCCTCTGTCGGTGAAAAACATAATGTCGTCGTGGGTTTCTGCTTGGACAATGTGCTCGATCACGTCTTCTTCTTTTGTCCCCATGCCAACAACACCTTTGCCACCACGACCCTGGTGTTTATAACTTTCTGTAGGAATACGTTTGATATAGTTGTCTTTTGTAAGAGTAACTAAGACATCTTCGTTAGGAACAAGATCTTCTGCACGAAAGCTCTCTAGCTCCTGAGCAAGAATCTTTGTTTTGCGCTTATCGCCGTAGCTCTCTTTTACCTCGAGAGTTTCTTGTTTGATAATTGCAAGTATTTTTTCTTCGTTGCCGAGAATCGATTTATAATCTTCAATCATTGCTTTAATTGCCTTAAGTTCGTCTTCAATTTTTTGTCTTTCGAGGGCGGAGAGTTGCGATAAACGCATATCTAAAATGGCGGTTGCTTGTCTTTCGCTCAAATCAAAACCGGCCATGAGTGCCTTTTGTGCTTCTTCTTTGTTAGGTGACTTCTTGATAACAGCAATAATTTCGTCAATGGAATCAAGAGCTATTTTAAGACCTTCGAGAATATGCTCACGCTCTTGTGCTTTTTTCAGTAAAAACTCAGTCCGTCGTCGGATAACAACTTGACGATGGGCAATGAACTCATGCAATAGCTGGTCGAGGGTAAAAACTTTCGGTTGAATCCCTCTTTCTAACGCCAAGAGATTAGCATGAAACGCCGATTGAAGGGCTGTCATGTCGAAAAGTTGATTAAGGATTTTTTTGGGATAGGAGTTAGCTTTGAGGTCAACAACAATCCTTACTCCATCTTTGCGGTCTGACTCATCTCTAAGGCCAGTAATACCTTCGATCTTTTTCGCTTTTACCAAATCGGCGATTTTTGCGATGAGATCTGCTTTGTTTACCTGGAAAGGCAATGAAGATATTATAATGCGCTGATTTTTTCCGCTTTCTTCTATCTCTGCTTCACCACGCACTACAATTTTTCCCTTTCCGGTGGAATAGGCTGCCTTAATCCCTTCCTTACCATAGATTTTGCCACCAGTTGGGAAGTCCGGGCCTGGTATAAATTGCATAAGATCTTCAACAGATGCTTTAGGATTATCTATCAAGTGGGTAACGGCATCGCAGATTTCACTAAGGTTGTGAGTGGGGATATTGGTTGCCATTCCAACCGCAATGCCAACTGAGCCATTTAGGAGAAGCTGGGGCACCTTTGCCGGTAAAACCGATGGTTCCATAAGGCTTCCATCGTAATTTTCTTTAAAATCAACAGTGTCTTTATCGATATCTACAAGCATTTCTTCTGCTTGGCGTGTCATTCTTGCCTCGGTATAACGCATGGCAGCCGCAGTATCACCGTCCATAGAGCCAAAGTTTCCTTGGCCGTCAACCATGCGGTAACGCATTGCAAAATTTTGTGCCATGCGAACGAGTGTATCGTAAACAGCTAAGTCGCCATGGGGGTGGTACTTACCAAGTACCTCACCAACGATTTTCGCGCTTTTTGTGTGTTTGCGGTTGTGGAGAAGGCTCATTTCACCCATTGCATAAATAATGCGCCTATGAACTGGCTTTAAACCATCTCGCACATCGGGCAGCGCGCGCGCCACAATTACGCTCATGGCATAATCCAAGTATGAATTCTGCATTTCTTGCTCAATACTTTTGTCTTTTACGTAGCCAATTTCCATATTGTTTTTTTCTTCCGCCATATTTGCCTTTAAATGTCTAAATTGCGAACATTTTTCGCCTGTGTTTGAATGAATCTTTTTCTCGGAGGCACTTCGTCACCCATAAGAGTAGTAAATATTTCATCTGCGGCCTGTGCGTCCTCAATTGTGACTTTTAGGAGAATACGGTTTTCCGGGTTCATGGTAGTGTCCCATAATTGCGTTGGGTTCATTTCTCCTAAACCTTTATAGCGTTGAATGTTAATTTTTTCTCCTTCTTTGCCACCGGTGTATTCTTGGACAATATCAGCGCGATCTTCTTCGGTATAGGCATACTGTTTTTGCTTACCCTTTTGTACCAAATAGAGAGGAGGTTGAGCGATGTAAATATTACCTTCATCAATGAGCGGGCGAAAGTGACGGAAGAAAAATGTAAGGAGCAGGGTGCGAATATGAGAACCATCTACGTCAGCATCTGTCATAATGATAATTCTATGATAGCGCAATTTTTTCATATTAATCTCGTCGCCTATTCCTACGCCAATGGCAACAATTAAGGTTTTTATTTCCTCATTAGAAAGCATTCTGTCGAGCCTTGCCCTTTCCACGTTGAGAATTTTTCCTCTTAAAGGAAGGATAGCCTGAAATTTGCGTTCCCGTCCTTGTTTTGCGGAGCCACCCGCAGAATCACCCTCAACAATATACAGTTCACTTTCTGCGGGGTTTCTATTGGAGCAATCCGCAAGTTTTCCGGGCAATGTCATGCCGTCGAGCGCGCCTTTACGAATAACTGTTTCACGAGCGGCTCTTGCCGCGAGACGGGCTTTTGCAGAAAGAACAGACTTTTCTATTATCTTACGTGCTTCTTTAGGATGTTCTTCTAAGTAGGCGCTTAATTGTGTGCCCAAAACAGTCTCAACAAAACCTTTGATTTCCGGGTTTCCAAGTTTTGACTTTGTTTGTCCTTCAAACTGGGGGTCGCGCAATTTTACCGATATTACTGCAGTTAAACCTTCTCGCGTGTCGTCACCCGATATGCCACCGGGCATGTTCTTCAGAAGGTCGTATTTTTTTGCGTAATCATTAAGGGCGCGGGTAAGGGCAGAGCGAAAGCCGGAAAGGTGAGTGCCTCCGTCTGGTGTGTTAATATTATTGGCAAAAGTAAAAACATGCTCGTTAAAATCCTCGCTGTAGCCGATGGCTACTTCCAGCTGATTATCGTCTTGTTCTTTTTGGATATAAATTGGGCGGTGTATTGGTTTACGGTTAAGATTTAAATATTGGACATAGGTGGCAATCCCGCCTTCGAAGTAAAAATGATATTGCCGTGGGTGGTCAGTTTGTTCCTTGCGATTATCGATTATTGTTATACGCACGCCTTTTGTTAAGTAGGCTTGTTGGCGACAACGGGAAACTATTGTTTTCCAGTCAAATGCAGTGTGTTCAAAAATTTCCTTGTCTGGCTGAAAGGTAATTTCCGTACCGTGTTTTTTTGTGTCTTGCGTTTGTTTAACAGGACCCTTTGGTTTGCCTCGAGAATATTCTTGAGTGTACACTTTATCGTCGCGATAGATCTCTGCTTTAGTGAGAACCGACAAGGCGTTTACAACGGAGATACCAACGCCGTGTAGGCCACCGGAGACCTTGTATCCTGCTCCGCCAAATTTTCCTCCTGCATGTAAAGTTGTAAGCACCGTTTCCAAAGCGGTTTTACCTGTTTGTTTATGAACATCAACAGGAATGCCTCGACCATCATCAAAAACGGAAGCGACACTATTTTCCTCCAAGGTGAGAATGATATTTTTCGCGTAGCCGGCAAGGGCTTCGTCGATGGCGTTATCCAATACTTCCCACAATAAATGGTGTAGCCCTTCTATTCCTGTGCCACCAATATACATACCCGGCCTTTTACGAACAGGGTCTAGTCCTTCTAATACAGTAATGTCTTCTGCTGTATATGATGGTTTCAAATTATTTTTTTCTTCTTCTGGCACCTCAAAACTCCTGCGATATTGTATCACTGCCTCATTATTATAACGCTTAAATCCAGTCCGTCAAAAAACTTCTATTTTTTACTCGTGTAAAGTAAGGAGAAGCCGCTAATAATGAGCGCCAACACTGCGGCAATGAGTGAATTAATAATGTAGCCCTTTTTAACGGCGATTACCACTGGTTCAGATGCGCTTACAGTGTAGTAGGTTGATGTGTCTTTTTGGCCAGCATTAACATCATTAACTAACTGTTTTATATATTCGTTTGCCACTTTAACAAGCTTCACGGCCTCTTCCTGCTCACCCCAATTAAGTGAGTAAGTAATGACGTTGCTACTCTGGCTTAATTTCTTGGCCAAAAACTGCTTTGCAAGCGCATTGTAGCTTGTTTCAGGTAAATCAATAGAAGCATTTTTGTAAATATTGGCAACAATAGGAGGACTCGCGAGCCAACCCACAATGTTGTCTGCTAAAAACGCGCCAGATTGAATGGAGTAATAATTATCATACAAATAATAATCTACATTTTCTTGTTTGATGGTGTTGTTACGGCTTACCGTAAGAGTACTTCCCGCGTCATAGGTTTGAGGAAGACGCCATGTTAGTAAGAGTGCTATGCCTATAAATAGTGCTACCCAGAAAATGATAAGAGGCCAACTCTTCTTAACGTTTGTAAAAAACTGTGTTGCGTTCATATTTTCTCCTAGTCAAAGATATGTTGTACAATTTCTTTAATTTGTTTTTCAAAATTCTCTTTACTAAAGCGTTGTGCGTTAAGCATGCATGCTTGTGCGCTAAATCTTTGTTTCTCGAATTGCGCCAATGCTTTTGCAAGAGAGTGAACGGTTTGACTCTGGAAAAGCAGGCCAGTTTTGCCGTCGATTACTGTTTCTCTTGCTCCTCCCGCGCCATAGCCAATAACTGCTGTTCCCGCTGCCTGAGCCTCTACTGGCACTATACCAAAATCTTCGTGAGCGGCAAATATCACTCCTTTTGCCCGCTGATAAAGGTCAGTTAACTTTTTATCGTTTACATAGCCCAGAAAGAGGACATTTTTCCCTCCCAGCTCTTTAAGCCGTTTCAGCTCGGGACCAGTGCCTGCCACTACAAGCTTAACATTTGCTTTATTGCATGCCCGTATGATAAGGTCGGTTTTTTTGTAGCTTATGAGGCGCCCTGCCGCCAAAAAATAATCGCTTTTACTCACTTTGCTCTTAGGCTTAAATATAGCCGTATCGACCGGTGGATAAACAACAGTTGCCTGTGTGCCGTACGAACGTTTAATGCGTTCTGCTATGTAGTGGGAGTTAGCGATGTACCTGTCAACCGTTTTGCTCGATTTTATGTCACATTTTTTAAGGTAGGCGAGTAACGGTTTTTCTAAAGGGCCAAGCTTGATACGGTTTTTAAGGGGATCGATTTCTGGTGCCCAAACATAACGAAGAGGGGTGTGACAATAGCAAATGTGCTTTGTGCGTGCAGATTTCGTGATGCTTTTCCCTACGGTGTGGCTAGAGGAAATAATTAAATCAAAAGAAGAAAAATCAAAGCGCCTTAGGGCGTTAAACATAAAAGGT
>JAGOOF010000061.1 GCA_017992655.1 Patescibacteria group bacterium | reverse complement strand
GTTACAATCTGATCTTGGCACTTTGGTAATTATGACAGGTATCGCTACTGTTACCTTTTTTGTGGCAGGGGGATCTTATACGCAAATGCTAATGGGAGGAGGTTTGATACTGGCTGCTTTCGCGTTATTCATTCGTGGCTCACAATATCGCTGGGAAAGATTTATGACCTTTTTGAACCCAAGTGCCGAGTCACTCGATGCCGGTTATCACATTAATCAATCGTTGCTTGCGATTGGTTCTGGCGGGCTCTGGGGGTTAGGTTTGGGAAATTCGGTACAAAAATATTTTTACTTACCCGAGCCTTATACGGATTCAATTTTTGCCATTATCGCAGAGGAGCTAGGCTTTTTGCGTGCATCGCTTGTGGTCATCGCTTTTATAATTTTAGCGTGGCGCGGTATCAAAATTGCACGTAACGCGCCCGATAATTTCGGCATGATTTTGGCGGTAGGTATTACAACTTGGATTGTTTTGCAAGCGTTTGTCAATATTGGTGCTCTTTCTGGTGTCTTGCCTTTAACGGGCGTACCTTTGCCCTTTATCTCTTCTGGCGGATCTTCTTTAATTGCGATTCTAGCGGCAGTTGGCATTTTATTAAATATTTCAAAAAATGGCTATGAAAAGTAGTGCGTTAAAAATTAAAAATAAAACAATTGTTTTTGCCGGCGGAGGAACGGGTGGCCATTTGTGGCCACTTGTGAGCCTGGTTCGTTTTGCACGCCACGAAATTGGTGTTGACGCTGTATATTTCGGGACCGGCTCAAGTTTGGAGAAAAGAGTGTGGAGAAAAGAAAAAGTGCGCCAAATCATTATCCCAAGTGGCAAAAAAAGGAGTTATTTTTCTTTGTTAAACTTCCTTGATCCTTTCATGCTCGCTTTTGGGTTTCTTAAAGCATTTTTTTGGCTTCTTATCTATCGTCCCGCTTTAGTTTTTGGCAAAGGGGGTTATGGAATGTTGCCAACGGTAATGGCAGCAAAAATATTGGGTATTAACGTTATAGTGCATGAATCTGACATTGTTATGGGGCGTGCCAATAGAAGGGCACTTGACTGGGGAGCTCTGGTTCTTACCGCTTTCCCCTCCGACATATTCGATGTGCCACTTTCTCAAAGAGATCGTCTCCGCTATTGTGGGCAAATCGTCCATCCTTATTTTTATGAAAATAATGAAAAAGAGGAGGAACAGGAAAAAACTATTTTGGTTTTTGGCGGGAGCCAAGGCTCAGAAAAAATTAATGAACTTGTTTCTGCTCTTTGGGTAGAATTAACCGCCATTGCAAATGTTGTGCACATTACAGGCCCGCAAAATATAAACCATTATCGCCACTCTTTCTCAAAATTAAAAAAAGAGGTTCGTGATAAGATTACTTTGTTAAGTGAGGATGACCAATTACCACAGCGTATTAAAAAAGCTTCACTCGTAATTTGCCGCGCGGGTTCAACCAGCCTTTGGGAAGTTGCCTCTGCAGGAGTGCCAGCAATTGTAATTCCCTTACCTCTTGCAGTAAACGACCACCAAAAACTAAATGCCTCCTGGATGAGCCAAGAGTTTCCTTTTATTTCCTCCCTTGAGGAAAAAGAGCTTGATAGCGAGAGGCTCTACCGCACAATAAAAAATAAACTTGCACGGCCAGTAAATATAAAATTGTCTCCTGTTGTTATTATGCCTGATGTCGCGTTAAAACAAGGAGGGGATATTTTGCGAGAGGCACTTAAAAAACATTATTTCGAGGAAAAAAAGATTTTTCACCTCGTTGGGAGCGAAGGAGTTTCGATGCAGGGAATTGCAAAAGTACTACGCGCAATGGGCCATAGTGTAAGTGGTTCAGATGTCTCCAAAAGTGGCCACAGCAAAGAGAACATAACGAAAAACATCGATGCAGTAATCTATTCTTCGGCCACGGTTACCGGCGGGGCGCCGGGGTTAGTAGAGATTAATGCATCGCGCACTCTTGGTATACCAACTGTTAAGAGGTCTGTGTTTATTGCTGATATTGTCAATACAAAAAAGCTAATAACGGTAAGTGGTATGCACGGCAAATCAACAACGGCTGCCATGATCGCCCATATTCTTAAAGAATTAAATTTGGACCCTACCTACCTCATTGGTGTGCCTCAAGACAATACGGGAAATAATGCCGCCTCACTGGGGCGGGGAAACGTTGCGGTGGTTGAGGCCTGTGAATACGATAGATCATTCTACGATTTTAAAAGCGATATTATTGCGCTTACCAACATAGAAGAGGAGCACCTCGACTATTTCAAACGGGGGATAAAAGAAATTGAAGAA
This sequence comes from Patescibacteria group bacterium, assembly GCA_017992655.1. Lineage (GTDB taxonomy): Bacteria > Patescibacteriota > UBA1384 > UBA1384 > UBA1384 > UBA1384. The sequence continues at coordinate 751 of JAGOOF010000061.1, read as the reverse complement.
GCGTTTGTGGAATATATTTGTCTTTCTCGAGCTGGCGCCACTTTGGTTTTTAGCGCACAAAACGATTATGAAAAAAAAGTTTTGGAAAAAATACGCAAGGTAAGGGAGGATATAAAAATAGTAACGCCAACTTTTCCGCTTGATTTGCGCAAAGAGGATTATTCTTTTTTTGGTGATTACAATTTTTTTAATGCAAATTTAGCGGCGAGTGCTGTTTCACAGCTGGGGATTATGCCAAAAGATGCGTGGCATGCTCTTGCCACTTTTAAGGGGGCGAAACGTCGTATGGAGCTAGTAGGAGAAGTGGGAGAGGGAAAGATTTATGATGACTACGGGCACCACCCCACGGAAATTAAAGCGGCTTTAGGCGCACTTAAAAAACAGTATCCTAATAAAAACATAACAATTGTTTTCCAGCCTCACCAAGCAAAAAGAACCGAAGATTTCTTTAAAGATTTTGCGCGTGCTTTAGCGATTGCAGACAAAGTGATTGTTACAGATATTTATGTGGTGCAAGGAAGAGATAAAGGTACTAAAGTTACTAGCGTAGATTTAGTAAATGCAATCAATGCTTTCGCAAAAGGCAAGGCGCATTATTTACCGCTTCCCTATGACAATATTACAAGTTATTCAAAAAGCCACATGAAGGAAGGAGAGATTATATTGACTATGGGGGCAACAGAAATTTACAAAGTAGCGTATCAATTGGCTGGTAAGAAATAGCATGGCACTAGAGTATTTTTATTTGAAG
>JAGOOF010000009.1 GCA_017992655.1 Patescibacteria group bacterium | reverse complement strand
CGAAGGATGCCCGCACTGTGCCACTGTTAAGGATTTCATAAAAGAGCAAAATATTGAGAACAAAATCACTTTGTCTGAAAAAGAAATTTACTATAGTAACGAGAACGCTATTGAGTTTGAGGAAAAGGCGCGAAGCTGCGGACTTCCTCACGAGTCCATGGGCGTTCCCATGCTATGGGCGGAAAACGAGTGTTTTTTGGGTAGCCCAGATATTACAGAATTTTTTAATAACAACGTACTATAACTTAAATTTTTATCGTACTACTTGACATTAACCCACTTTTTGGGTAAAAAAGATAGTTGCACTAATGCACATTAAAAAAGCGAAAAGGGGTGTACAACACATGGTGTACAAGGTTTTCACCATTCGGCACGGAACTGTGGAGCGGGGAGCAGAGGTACAACTTCCGCGCTACAGAGGAAGAATTCAAAATCTCCCAGCAATTGTGGTAGGCGAGCAGGGAGTTTGTGGTAGGAAAGCCTTGGGCATAATTCCGGTGGAAAACCCGGAGCTTCTGCCCTGCCCCGATCGGGGCAAAGAGCTCTGCACCGCGTATGCGGTGTGCCAGCTCTGCCATGCGCCACTACAAGTGGTGGATCGGTGCAGGCTCAGGGCTAAGCACCCTGACGAAGGCAAAGCCTTCGGACGGTTACTCTACGCTCGGGTCGTAGAGGAAAGCCGTCGTCGCTTTCGGCTCTTCGCAGAGTCAAGGGCAACAGTGTCCGACCACGTACTTGTGGTGTTCGAGACACCAATTGGCCACCACGGGACCAATAGCCACAGCGGTGATCGTTGTGGCTGGCGTTGCCACTGTGGCGCTACAGGCGACGACCTTGTACCGCCTCCCTTCTGCCCTGTCTGTGGGGAACCGGGCTACTGGGGCTGGCCCACTATTTGTTACCTCCCGTTTCCAGGTAAAGTGTTAGCACAGGGGCGGGTGGTGAGCGAAGCCGGCGGTAAGACAAGAGGCGGGAGGCAGATTGTCGCCCTTATTCCCCAAAGTGTAGTGTTCCGTACTGGCTACACCGGGCAAATGTTCGGTGGCGTGCCAGCGGAGTACTACTACCTGTGGGACGGCGAACACCTCATAGGAGGAGTAACCTATGAAGGGAAGTTTTTCTAACCTCACGCCCTCGCTTATGGAAATAGGCGAGGGCGTTAGTTGTTAACTTATGCCAATAAGGAGGCGAGAATGAATCCTATCCCGTACGTTGGAGTCACCGGGGTGGAAAATGCCCAAACCGTAGAAGCGGCGTTATGCGGCCTCTACGAAGCGTCGCCAGACATGAGAGCGCGCCAGGTAAAAGTTGGCGTTAGCTTTCGTGGTGATAATTTCGACGGGCGCGATGTTGAAAACATCATCTCGGCTGCGAAGTCTGACCCAAAGCTGTACACTGTCGTGCACTATGAGCCGAAAGAGCCAACAATGCTTCACGAAAATCTTCTTCGGCTTTGCGAGGTCATCGGTAGCACTGTCGACGGGGTGCAGGTAGAGTGCGATACTCTCCCTCACCCTAAAGTGATCGACTATGTGCGCAGTCGTTCGCAATGCGTGGGGTTTGTTGCCCTGCGCGTAGCCGAGGCGGATAAAGTGGATTGCAAAACACTTGTCCGTGAGTTACGCGCGCTCGATGGGCTCGTAGAGGTGCTTTCTCTAGACTACACGCGTCGAGAAATGATACCTCTGTACCAAACCCAGTCCTTGTTGGGTACGCTCGAGGCAAATTTCCCGAGTGTGTCGATCGTCCTAACGGGTAACGTTGGCCCGGGCGATATTCCATTGATGTGGAGTCTCGCTCGCGAACATCCGGGCATTAGTCTGGACACAATTGCCGGCACCAAAATGTCGGCAAAACGCTATCACCAAACGGGTTTTGACCCAGAGAAGGTACGCCAGTACATACGGCGTGCTTGCGAAACCCTCTAACACTTAAGCGCCCCTCCATGGGGCGCTTATTTTTCAATTTATTATATTGAGTAACGATCATTAAATCGGAAACTGCCGTTAAAAAAAGCCCCCGGACTGGATGGGGGTGGTGGGAGGATCAGGAGGGATCCAGTCCGGGGTGGGCGTGAGGCTGCCGATGGAGCAGCATAACCATTGTTATGCAATCACTAGTCTTTGTCAACCCCCTCACGCTTGTAATTCTTCTGCTATAATAAAAAATAAGGAGGAAAATGGCCATCACCAAAATAGTTGGTAGTGAGATAATTGACTCTCGGGGCAACCCAACGGTAGAAGCAAAACTTTTTCTCGACAACGGAAACTATTTTCTTGCAAGTGTGCCAAGCGGTAAATCCACCGGTAGCAGAGAAGCGCACGAGCTTAGAGATAACGATGAGAGCCGCTATGCGGGCAATGGTGTACTGCGCGCAACAAGTAACGTTAGCACCGTTATTTCTTCTGCGCTTATGGGAATGGATCCATTAAAACAGGCAGAAATAGACAACGCTTTGATAGAGCTTGACGGCACTCAAAATAAAGAAAAATTAGGTGCCAATGCAATTTTAGCCACATCGCTCGCTGTGGCTAAAGCAGGAGCCTTTATCTCACACCAACCTTTGTACCGCTATATCAGCAACCTAGCGGAAAATAAAAATGTTTTACGCTTGCCAGTTGCAATGTTTAACCTTATAAACGGTGGAGAACATGCTGATAACAACCTAGAAATACAAGAATTTATGGTTGTTCCCACAAACACAACGTTTCGTGAAAGGCTAAGGTCAGCAGTTGAGCAGTACCATCGCCTTCATAGTTATTTAAAAAACCGTGGTTACTCGACTGGCGTTGGAGATGAGGGTGGATATGCACCTAATCTTATTGACGATAAAGAGGCAATAGAAGCGTTACGCGAAACTGGCGATAATCACATCGCATTCGATTTTGCGGGCAATAAGCCCTCTTGGCTTAACTACCATAGACTAGTGGCAGAAGGAGATATTCTTTCCCTTGAAGACCCATTACCTGAAGACGATTGGGACGGCTGGCAAGAAATGTCGGAAGAACTATCTAGCAGAGTTATGATTGTAGGCGATGATCTTTTCGTTACCAATACCACATATGTCCGCAAAGGGATAGAGAGAAAAATTGCCAACGCTGTTTTAATCAAACCAAACCAAATCGGGACATTAACAGAAACATTAAATGTAGTTAGGCTTGCCCAGGAAAACAGTTACAAGGTTGTTGTTTCACACCGCTCCGGAGAAACAGAGGATACGTTTATTGCCGATTTAGCAGTAGGGGTCGGCGCAGAGTACATAAAAGACGGAGCGCCAGCTCGCGGTGAAAGAGTAGCAAAATACAACCGCCTTTTAAGAATAGAAGAAGAGCTACAACGTTAATATGAAAAATAATGTTCTGTTACTAATTTTAGACGGATGGGGATTAGCAGAGCCTTGGGGCGGAAATGCCATCGCCATTGCAAAAACTCCTTATTTTGACTATGTATGGAAAAACTACCCCCGCTCTGAGCTCAAAGCAAATGGCACTGACGTTGGCCTTCCCGGCCACGAAATGGGTAACTCCGAGGTTGGCCATTTAAACATTGGTGCCGGGCGCATTGTTCGTCAGGACATTCTTCATATTAATGAAGCAATTGAAAATGGAGAGTTTTTTAAAAACGAGGTCTTACTCTCCGCTATGCAACGTGTTAAGAATACAAGTAATAACTTGCACATAATGGGACTTCTAAGCGACGGGGGAACGCATGGCCACATTGCACACGCCATCGCTCTTCTTCATATGGCTGCCAAGGTTGGGTTAAAAAACGTATATTTTCATATATTTACTGACGGACGTGATAGCTCACCGATGAGTGCACAGGAGTACATCTCACGCTTAATTTCCGAAATGAGCAAACTAAAAACCGGCCATATTGCCACCATTTCTGGCCGTTATTACGCGATGGATCGCAACAAAAATTGGCTACGGATAGACAAGGCTTACCAAGCGATGGTAAAAGGTGTGGGAAAAGTTGCCACAAGTCCAATAGGAGCAGTCGCGGAATCCTATACGTCTGGTAATACCGATGAGTTCATCAGCCCAACTATTATTGCGAAAAATGGCAAAAAGCCACCCCCGGTAAAGAACAACGACTCGGTCATATTTTGGAACTTCCGTTCCGACAGAGCACGGCAAATAATGCAGGCGTTCATAAAAACAGCTATTGATGGCTACAACCGCGCCCCAACTCTCTCCGGTTTGTTTTTTGTTTCTATGATTCCTTATGGGGTCGAGGCAGATATTGGTGTACGACCGTACATTGCCTTCAAGCCTGAAAGAATCACTACAACACTAGCTTCGACACTCGCGAGAAACAATATCGCACAACTACACATTGCGGAAACAGAAAAATACGCACACGTTACATATTTTTTTAATGGCACAGTAGAAAAACCATACCCACTAGAAGATCGAATTTTAGTTCCCTCGCCAAAAGTAGCAACTTATGACCTGCAACCTGAGATGAGCGCACCGGAAATTACAGAAAACCTTATCAACGTTATCGAAAAGCAAAAATACCGCTTTATTGTTGCTAACTATGCCAACCCAGATATGGTTGGACACACGGGTAACTTTGCAGCGGTTGTTAAAGCGTGCGAATGTGTCGATGAACAGTTAAGAGCCCTTATTGAAACAGCGAAGAAGTTTAATTTTCATACGCTCGTTACTGCCGATCACGGCAATGCAGAGCAGGTTATTAATCCTATTGCCGGCGAGTCATCGACAGAGCATACAAAAAACCCTGTTCCTTTTGTTGTTGTTACCCCTAACTCAACAAACGGTAGCTACATATTGCGCACTAGTGGCAGGTTAAGCGATATCGCTCCCACTGTGTTACAATTATTCAACCTAGAGCAACCAAAAGAAATGACTGGCAAAAGCTTAATCGCAATAAACAGAACAAATAATATAGAAAATGAAAAAGTGGAGAATAAATAAATTCGTAGCACAATGTTTAGGTGTTTCTCGTCGTAAAGCGGATGAGATTGTTAGCGCAGGCCACGTTAAAATAAATGGTAGTACCGTGTATGATTTGTCGCTTAAGGTAAGACCAAATTCTGCCAATATTAGCGTCCGTGGACAAAATATTAAACCACGAACGTATATTTACTATGCCCTAAACAAGCCGTTAGATTATGCCTCGACCCGCTACGACCCTTTCGCCACAAAAAAAGTAGTTGATCTTGTCCCAAGCTATCTTCCAGTTTACCCCGCGGGGAGGTTGGATAAAAATTCAGAAGGTTTGATTATTCTTACCAACGACGGAGAGCTAACACAAAAAATTACTAGTCCCAACGATCACGTAGAAAAAGAATATTATGTGGAAGCAACGGTTGTTCGTCCTAATTGGGACGTTCGGCAGTTAAAAAAATTACTAAAAGGTATCAATATTGGCGGTTACAAAACAAAACCAAGCAAAATATTTGGTTGGCGCCACACAGGGAAAAAGATATCATTCTATATTATCCTTGAGGAAGGGAAAAAAAGACAAATTAGGCGCATGGCGCAAAAAATTGGCCTCGAAATAGAGTTACTAAGGCGAATTCGTATCGCAAAACTAAAGCTCGGTGATTTAAAACCGGGGGAGTATCGAAAAATTATGGCAGAAGACATCTTGTAATAAAATTTTTTTAGAATAATATATAAGGCAATGAAAAGAACATATACTATCGAAACGAATACATGTGTAGGTGAAAAAGTTCAGCTTAGCGGATGGGTCGCAACCAAACGCAATCACGGCAAAATTGTTTTTATTGATCTGCGAGACAAAAAAGGTATCATCCAAGTTGTGGCGTTAAGTGAACAAAGCATTGATAAGCTTAAAACAGAGTCAGTTATTACCGTAACGGGGACTGTTAAAAAAAGACCCAATCACTTGCAGAATAAGACCTCTCCTACTGGGAGCGTAGAAATAGAAGCAGAAAAAATTGATATATTATCACTCGCGCAAGACCTCCCTTTCGCAATAGAAAAAGACAAAGGCGATGTGGCAGAAGATGTCCGCCTAAAATACCGTTATCTGGACTTAAGAAGATCTAAAATGCGCAATAATCTTGTCATGCGCGCAAAAATGATCCAATTCTTAAGACAGTATTTGTGTAAGCTGGATTTTACTGAAGTAGAGACGCCTTATTTGAGCAAATCTACCCCTGAAGGAGCACGTGACTATCTTGTTCCCTCTCGCCTTCAAAGTGGACATTTTTACGCTCTTCCTCAATCGCCACAGCAATACAAGCAACTATTAATGGTAGCTGGCCTTGAAAAATATTTTCAAATTGTCCGTTGCTTTCGAGACGAAGATACCCGTGGCGATAGGCAAGCAGAATTTACACAACTTGATATTGAATTAAGCTTTGTTGAAAATGAAGAAGAAATCCTTGAGCTGATCGAAAATATGTTTACTGAGCTTGTAAAAAAGGTTTTTCCCCAAAAGCACATTACATTTAACAAATGGCCGCGTATCGCATATAACGAAGCGATTGCAAAGTACGGCTCAGACAAGCCGGACTTGCGCAAAGATAAGAATGATCCTAACGAGCTTGCGTTCGCTTTCGTGATAGACTTTCCTATGTTTGAAAAAACAGAAACTGGTAAGCTTACTGCCGTACACCACCCCTTCACTGCGCCGAAAATTGACGGTATTGAAGAATTAAAGCACGATACCATGAAGATCAAGGCCAAACAGTTTGATTTTGTCCTGAATGGCTATGAAGTAGGTGGAGGAAGTATCAGAACTCATAACCCCGAAATCCTCGCAAGAGTCTTTGAAATTCTTGGCCATACAAAAGAAGAGGTTAATGAACAGTTTGGCCATCTTCTAGAAGCGTTCCGTTACGGTGTGCCTCCACACGGAGGAATAGCACCAGGCATCGACCGTCTAATTATGCTGTTACAAAATGAACCAAACATTAGAGAAGTAATTGCCTTTCCTAAAACTGGCGACGGAAGAGATTTGATGATGAGCGCCCCAAGCATTGTGGCCCAAGAACAGCTTGACGAACTCGGGATTAAGTCTATTGACAAAAAAATAAAAAAAGATAGAATTAGGTAGTTATTATATCTTATTTATTATGGCACACACAAAAGCAAAAGGAACATCCAAGCTCGGACGCGACTCTGCTGCACAACGCCTAGGCGTTAAAAAATTTGCTGGCGAGACAGTTAATGTTGGGGATATTATCATCCGCCAGAGAGGAACCAAGTATCGTGCTGGAACAAACACTATCTTAACAAAAGATGATTCAATAGTGGCCGACGCAAAAGGCAAGGTAAAGTTTGAACACAGAAAGGCCACGTTATTCACAGGCCGTCTTAAAAAACAGGTTTATGTTGCGATTCAATAGTAATGTTGACAAGCGATTTTTAATTTGCTAAAATACAAACAATAATCAAAAACGGTTTCGAGTGAGTTGGGCTGACCGATAAAATATCAATAGTGGATAAGCCAAAATAAGCGCAAAAACGGTGAACGCCTTGCCTCGTGTTGTGGCGTTGTTTTATTGCGCATATCATTAAAGCAAAGGAGTTAGATGGCTACATCTAAGCCCGCTCGCATATCTTTCGCAAAACAACTAGTTGATGTTCCTATTCCCGACCTTATTGAAGTGCAGATTAATTCATATAAATGGCTTTTCGAAGAAGGAATTAAAGAACTACTTTACGAAATTTCACCAATTGAAGATTTTACTGGAAAATTATATTCACTCGAGTTCGGAAAATATTACCTCGATACACCAAAGCACGATGAAGAAACGGCGAGGACAAAAAACCTTACCTACAAGGCTCCTTTGAAATGCCAGGTCATGCTTCACAATAAAGAAACAGGGAGGAAGAAAGAAGCAGAAGTCTTTTTGGGAGAATTTCCCTTAATGACTGAGCGTGGCACTTTCATAATTAACGGGGTAGAGCGAGTCGTGGTCAGCCAGATCGTTCGTAGCTACGGTGTACTTTTTGTTACTACGGAGAGTGCGAATGAGCGTAAGCTTTTTGGCGCAAAAGTTATTCCACACCGTGGCGCTTGGCTTGAATTTGAGACTTCGAGTAAGGATATTCTTACAGTAAAAGTTGACCGCGAAAGACGTATTCCCGTAACTACCTTTTTACGTGCGCTAGGTATGGTAACAGACAAACAGATGATCGATACATTTAGCGACGTTGATGATGACATAGACCATCCATATATTAAAAACACACTCGCAAAAGATACCACTAAAACTCAGGAAGATGCTCTTGTCGAAGTTTACAAACGCATCCGCCCTGGAGATTTAGTAACACCAGAAACCGCAAAAATTTTTCTGGAAAATCTATTTTTTAATTTCAAACGCTACGACTTAGGTAAAGTAGGACGCTACAAGATCAATCGTCGCCTTGACATCAACCTAAGCGACGCACAAAAAAATCGCGTCTTACGTGTCGACGACGTAATTGCCGTTATTAAAGAACTAATTCGTCTTAACAACGACCCAATGGCAAAAGCGGACGATATTGACAGCCTCAAAAACAGGCGTATTCGCGCAATTGGCGAATTAGTGCAAGGGCGATTCCGTGTCGGCCTTCTTCGCGTTGAAAGAATAATCAAAGATCGCATGAGCGTTATCGAAAGCGAAAACATAACACCATCTCAGCTTATTAATAGCCGCCCTATTACTGCTGTTTTGCAAGAATTTTTTGCGTCAAGCCAAATGTCGCAATTCATGAATCAGACAAACCCACTCTCAGAGCTAGAACACAAAAGAACACTATCCGCTACAGGACCTGGCGGTCTTTCGCGAGAGCGAGCAGGCTTCGAAGTGCGTGACGTTCACGAGTCTCACTACGGAAGAATTTGTCCCATCGAAACGCCAGAAGGGCCGAATATCGGCTTAGTAGGCTATTTAGCAAGTTACGCACGTATTAATGAATATGGATTTATTGAATCACCCTACCTAGTAGTTGATAATTCTAGTGGCAAACCAAGAGTAACGAAAAAAGTAGTTTATCTGGATGCGATGACAGAGGAAACATCTGTCATTGCTCCTGCCTCCACTTCTATAGACAAAGATGGTTATTTCACAGAAGCGCAGGCAGTTGTACGTAAGGGAGGAGAGCCCTCAGTTGAAAAAACAAGCGAGATACAATATATGGATGTTTCCGCAAAACAAATTGTGAGTATCACTACTTCTTGTATTCCTTTTGTGGAACATGACGATGCTACCCGTGCCTCCATGGGTTCAAATATGGAACGCCAGGCAGTGCCGCTTGTTAAACCACAATCGCCCGTAGTTGGTACAGGGGTGGAGGCAGACGCCGTAAGAGCAAGTGGACAAGTCTTAACTGCGAGTGTTAACGGTACGGTTGTCCGAGTAGACGCATCGGAAATTGTTGTTAAGCCCAGTGGTGCAGGTAGCAAAGAAGTCGTTCATAAACTTGCGAAATTCGAAAGAAGCAATCAAGGCACGTGTATTAACCAAAGACCAGCTGTTACAGCAGGAGACACCGTTAAAAAAGGTGATTTACTTGCCGATAGCTATGGCTCTCAAGAGGGTGAACTTGCGCTTGGGCAAAACATTACGGTTGCCTTTATGCCATTTGACGGTCTAAACTACGAAGATGCGATCATTTTATCGCAAAGATTGCTTCGCGATGATCGCTACACATCTGTCCATATTGAAAAATATTCTATTGAAATACGCGATACCAAATTAGGGCCCGAGGTTGTTACCAGAGATATTCCTAATGTTGGTGAGGATGCACTTGCACATCTTGATGAGCAAGGGGTTGTTCGCATCGGAGCAGAAGTATCGGCAGGTGATATTTTAGTAGGCAAGATCACGCCAAAAGGAGAAACAGAGTTAACTGCTGAAGAAAAACTCTTACGCGCAATTTTTGGAGAAAAGGCAAAAGACGTTAAAGATACTTCGTTGCGCCTTCCTCACGGCGAAAGGGGGAAAGTAGTAGAGGTAAAAATCTTCAACAGGGATGCAGGCGACGAACTGGCTGAAGGTGTTTATCAAATGATAGAAATTTCTGTAGCGCAATTAAGAAAAGTGGCGGTTGGAGACAAACTTGCGGCTCGGCATGGAAACAAGGGTGTTATTTCCTCCATTGTACCAGAGGAGGACATGCCGTATTTACCAGACGGCACTCCAGTAGATATGATTCTAAACCCGCTGGGCGTTGTTTCTCGTATGAACCTTGGACAAATTATGGAAACACATCTTGGCGCTGCAGCGAGTAAACTGGGATACAAAGTAGCGAGTAAGGTTTTCGAGGGAATTGCGCTAGAAAAAGTTATGGAAGAGCTCAAAAAAGCTGGCCTTGCACAAGACGGAAAGACCGAACTTTATGATGGTCGCACTGGCGAGAAATTTTCAAACCGTGTAACGGTGGGCACGATATATATTATGAAGCTACTTCACCTCGTAGATGACAAAATGCACGCTCGTTCAATTGGTCCCTACTCAATGGTTACACAACAACCACTCGGCGGTAAAGCACAGTTCGGTGGCCAGCGTTTCGGTGAAATGGAAGTTTGGGCACTGGAGGCCTACGGCGCGTCACACACATTACAGGAGATGCTTACCATTAAATCTGATGATGTTGCAGGCCGTTCACGTGCCTATGAATCAATCATTAAAAATGAGCCTATTCAAAAACCGAGTATTCCCGCCTCGTTTATGGTGCTAGTAAGGGAGCTACAGAGTCTTGGCCTAAACGTAGAGATGCTTGGTACAAAACAAAACGACAAAAATGAGCCAAATAATACCGAACCAAGTCCATTGCCTGATAGGCCGCTACCAAATAGCGATAACAAGGAAAAGGAGTGACCGTGGCCGAAACATATAAGAGCAAAAACATGACGAAAGTTGGCCAAGATACTGTTTCCACTGATTTCAACGGTATTCGTTTGTCGGTTGCTTCCCCAGAACACATATTAGCATGGTCATATGGGGAAGTAACAAAGCCTGAAACAATTAATTACCGGACACAAAAGCCAGAACGTGACGGCCTCTTTGACGAACGTATCTTTGGGCCAGTAAAAGATTATGAGTGCTACTGCGGAAAATACAAAAAAATACGCTATAAAGGAATCGTATGTGATCGCTGTGGCGTGGAAGTAACAAGATCAGCTGTGCGCAGAGAGAGAATGGGCCACATTGATTTGGCGGTACCTGTTATGCATATTTGGTATCTTCACGGCATACCAAGCGTCCTGTCTACTGTTTTAGATATTTCTGTTGATGACCTGGAATCAGTGATTTATTTTGCTGCATTTGTTGTTTTACAAGTAGACGATGCAGTAAGAACCGAAGCATTACAGCAACTGGAAGCAGAATACAGTGCAATCCGCGCGCGCAAGGATCTCGCGGACAATATTACCGCTCTTACAAAAGCAGAGGCAATCTATAAAGCGAGCAAAACTGAGCTTAATGCTCTTTGCGTAGGAAAGATAATTTCCGAGACACAATACCACGAGCTATCACTTAAATATGGCCAAGTTGTTAAGGTTGGCATTGGGGCGGAAGCAATCCTCGCCTTGCTGGAAAAAGTAGATTTAGATGCGTTAATTAAGGACCTTTCAGAAAAAGTTGATACTATTAGCGACGCATACCGCCGCAAGCACATTCGCCGTTTGAGGCTTTTGTCCGATATGAAAAAAGCAAAAATAAAACCTCATTGGCTTGTTATGCAGAGGCTGCCCGTCATTCCTCCTGATTTACGGCCAATGGTCCAGCTTGATGGTGGCCGTTTTGCAACCTCTGACTTAAACGATCTTTATCGCCGTGTTCTCAACCGTAACAACCGCCTCAAGAGGTTAATAAAACAAGGGGCCCCAGAAGTCATATGTCGCAACGAAAAGCGTATGCTCCAAGAGGCAGTAGATGCTCTTATCGATAATTCTGCCCGTCGAGGAAGGGCGGCGACAATCGGGATAGCAAGAAAGCTACGTTCATTAAGCGACATTCTTCGTGGCAAGCAAGGTCGTTTCCGACAAAACCTTCTTGGTAAGAGAGTGGATTACTCTGGCCGTTCCGTAATTGTGATTGGGCCCAAGCTCAAACTACACCAATGCGGTTTGCCAAAAGTTATGGCCGTTGAGCTTTTCAAGACGTTTGTTATTAGCAAGCTCATTAACGACGGCTATGTTCACAACGTAAAAAATGCTAGTCGCATGATTGAAAGGCGAGAGCCGGTCATTTGGGATATTCTAGAGCAAGTCACAAGCGAATACCACGTCATGCTTAACCGCGCCCCAACCCTTCACCGCCTTGGCATACAAGCTTTTCAGCCCGTGCTGATCGAAGGAAAGGCAATCCAAGTTCATCCTTCTGTTTGCTACGCATTCAATGCAGACTTTGACGGCGACCAGATGGCGGTTCATGTCCCCTTGTCTATCCAGGCACGAGAGGAGGCGAAAAACATTATGCTCTCCGCAAAGAACCTTCTCAAGCCTGCCTCTGGCGAGCCGGTAATCTCTCCTCGTCTTGATATTGTTCTTGGATGCTATTACCTTACGACCCTGGAAATCAACGACAGTGCACCAGTAAAAATCTTCGGCTCAAAAAACGAAGCGATCATGAGCCATCAACAAGGCAATATAGGCCTGCGCTCAAAGGTTTTAGTTCGTATCAGCGATAATATCGAAAAAAGTGATAACGAGCCACAGCAAATAGGGAAACAAAAACTTATTGCTACAAGCGTGGGAAGAATATTGTTTAATAATATTCTTCCTGACAATGTTGGCTACCATAATATTGCTTTTGATTCATCTGCTCTAAAAAAAGTTGTTGCCCTTGTCTTTAAAACAGAGGGTGGCGACGAGACTGCTCTGCTAGTCGACCGTATCAATCAGCTTGGCTTTCGCTATGCAACCTTAAGCGGCACAACGATATCAATGGCTGATATTTACACTCCAGCAAGCAAACCGACACTCATGAAAGAAGCAGAGGAGAAGGTTTCTAAAATAAACACACAATATCGCCAAGGTTTGATTACCGCTGAAGAAAGAAGAGTTAAAGTAGTTGAAGTTTGGCTTGATACCAAGGATAAAATTGAGAAAGCAATGATTGAAGGCTTCGACAAGCAAAGCCCGGTATGGACGATGGTAAGCTCCGGTGCTCGCGGTTCAGTTACCCAGCTTCTACAGATGTCGGGAATGAAAGGTAACGTGGTTAACCCAGCAGGTAAGATTATTGAACTACCAATTAAAAGCAACTACAAAGAAGGTTTAACAGTATTAGAATACTTCAACTCAACCCATGGATCCCGTAAAGGTAAATCGGACACAGCTCTTCGTACCTCTGACGCTGGTTATTTGACACGAAGGCTAGTTGATGTAACACAAGATATTGTGGTGAGTGAAGATGATTGTGGTACCACAGAATTTATGGTTATAACTAAAAACGATAACGACACAAAAATATTTGCCGATAAAATGGTTGGAAGAACTGCCGCTAAAGCTGTTACTGTTGCTGGTAAGACCCTGCTAAAAAAGGGAGAAATTATTAGCACCAATAAAGCACAAGAACTTGCTGAAAACAAAAACATTAGAGATATTAACGTACGAAGTGTTATCCATTGTCGCGCTCCTCGCGGAATTTGCGCCGCGTGTTATAGCAACGACATGGCAACCGGAGAACTTGTGAAGCACGGCACTACAGTCGGAATTATTGCTGCACAAGCAATCGGTGAGCCAGGAACACAGCTAACAATGAAAACATTCCACTTAGGAGGAGTTACAGGAGTAGATATTACCTCTGGTCTTCCTCGTGTAGAAGAAGTGTTTGAAGCACGTGCCCCCCGTACACCAGCAGTAGTAAGCGAGATATCCGGTACAGCTGACGTTGCAACTACTCGTGGTAAGAAAATAATTCGTGTTATTTCAAGCCAAAAAGCAAGCGAGGAGATCGCGTTGCCGAAGGAGTATAAGCTAGAGATAGAAAACGGAGACTATGTTAAGCCACGACAAGTGGTCGCAACGGCTGAGGGCAAAAGAGCGTTGCGCGCAACAATCGAGGGACTAACAAAGATTAATGGCACAGTTATTACCGTTTCTTCTTCCGATGTAATTTGCCAAGAGTATGACGTACCACAAGGTGCACGCTTACTCATAGAGAAAGGTGACAAAGTCGAAGCAGGACAACCTTTAACAGAAGGACACTTAGACTTAAACCAGTCACTGCGATTGCGTGGAGCTAAAGTTACGCAAGATTATATTATCGGTGAAGTAAATAAAATATATGTTAGCCAGGGACAAGAGATAAACGACAAGCACGTCGAGCTTATTGTTCGTCAAATGTTTAGCAAGGTTCAGGTTGTAGATGAAGGCTCCACAGAATTAGTGCCAGGACAATTAGTCGACAGGACACGCTTGGAACAAATCAACAATGACGTGCGCAAGACCGGAGGAAAGCAAGCGCTCGCACACGATGTTGCACTTGGTATCACTAGAGTAGCGCTTAAAACAGAAAGTTTCCTTTCTGCGGCAAGTTTTCAGGAAACAACAAATGTCCT
>JAGOOF010000008.1 GCA_017992655.1 Patescibacteria group bacterium | reverse complement strand
GACCGATTCCCTCCGAAGGCGCCAGACAATTACGAAGTAATTGGAGTTGGCGACCTTGAGGGCTCGAAAGCCGGAGCTCCGACGGGAGCGAGGCGGGGTCGCGGAATTTGTCAGCAGACAAATATCTGATTGAGTCCCTCCGAAGGCGCCAGACATGGTGATCGTAGCTCAATTGGCAGAGCTCCTGTTTGTGGAACAGGCGGTTGGCGGTTCGAGCCCGCTCGATCACCCCATGCTTTGCCCCCGTAGCTCAACTGGATAGAGCAGGACGGTTCTAACGTCAAGGTTGGGGGTTCGAGTCCCTCCGGGGGTGCCACAGCTTTAATTGTTACCTTATGTCTCGCTAATCAGCCAGAGCAAAAAACCTGATATCCCAGGTTTTTTTGTTAGAGATAATTTTACTGTTTGAAAAAAGTAAGAGCTAATGCGCAGGGATAGTTACTGTTCGAGCGAAGCGAGAACTACTATCTTTACTGTTCAAACGAAGTGAGAACCCCGCCCTAAAAGGGCGGGGTAAACTACCACGTAAGTCCTAGTATCAACGGTATTTAGTTCTCGTCATTCCATTCCTCGAACAATAAAACTTTACTGTTCGTATTTCGACAAGCTCAACACGGATCGCAGGCTCCCGAACGAAGTGAGAACCCCGCTCAGACGGGGCGGGGTGTTCAGTAATTACACTTAGAACAATACGCAACGCATTTGACAAAGTTTTTTTTCGATGTAGCGTTAAAAATACAACAAAAATAACAAATGTGCGCACCCCCAGAAATTGGGGTGGGAAGTGCGGTTAGATTCCGCCACAGTCCCGCTACTGTAAAATCTTTTTTAAGATGAGTCAGAAAACCAGCACGTTGCAATTCCCGAGGAGGAAAAATGCGTTTTTTCGCGAACATATTTCTAGCGCTTTTTGCAATAAGCGCTTTTTTATTGGTTTCACCCGCTCCGCAGGCTGTGCTCGCGTCTCCCGGCAACAGCCCTTCGCTTACCTACCTTGCCTTGCGCCAAGATAAAGAAAGCGGGGGGTTAGTAGAAGAGGGAGAAACAGAACCCTCGGCTATACAAAGTGCGTGGGGAGCAATTGCTTATGCCGGCGCCGGCTTTGACCCCGACACGGTTGGCTCTCCTAGTTTATTGCATTACGTGGAAAAAGATGCCTGTTCTTACACAAACGTAACAGACATTGAGCGCACTATTCTTGTCGCACTCGCATCGGAGCGTGACCCACGCAATTTTGGTGGGTGCAATATGCTTTCTTTATTAAATGCTTTGGCTAATGAGGATGGCTCTATTGGCCCAGACATTATTAGCACAATTTTTGGCACTATCGCCAAAAGTGCCAGTGGGGAAGAAGTAGAAGAAAAAACGTTTAATTTTATAATTAACGCGCAAGAAGAAGACGGTGGCTGGGATTCTGGCTGGGGGACCGAGGCAAACATTACCGCCCAAGCTTTAATCGCCTTGTCTTATAGCAGAGGCGAACAAAGTGATACGGCAATTGCACGCGCAAAAGACTACCTAAAGAGGCTACAAACTAATGATGGTGGCATTAAGTATGATAACAACTCCTGGACGTCTTCTTCTGATGCTTTTTCTAACGCTTACACCCTGCAAGCGATTTATGCATTAGGAGAAAAGGAAACAGATGATTTTTGGTTAAGCACAAGTGGAAAAACGATTGCAGATAATCTATTATCCTTACGCGGAAAAGGCGGTTTCTACAATTTTTCTCTTCCTTTTGGCGCGGTAAATCCTGTGTTTACCACAGCGATTGCCGTTCCTCCTCTTTACGGGAAAACGCTAGGATTTGTTGGCAATAACCTAATTTCCTATTCGGCAAATAACAAGCAAGAAAATGATTCGTTACCCACCTGCCTCGCCGAAGAAACACCGGTGCAAGAAGATGTAGAGAAAAAAGCTCAACTGCTTGTTCGCACTCCAAGCATTGTGGTTGCCTATAATGAAAACGACGCAGTAAAAAAAGATAATGTCGATGAGCCTCAAAAAAAGATACAACCCCTGCCACCTTCTGCTCCCTTACCAAACGAAGAAAGTAACAATAAGCTCGTATCGATACTTGTCGTTTGTGGCTCCGCGCTGATTGGGCTAGCTCTCTCTTTTGCCCTGGGAAAGTTAAAAATATTTTCACTTTTAGTTGCGCTAGCGATTTTTTACCCCCTGGGCGCGCAAGCAGGGCAAGCGGGAGTCGTTGTCCGTCACGGTAGCGGTGAAATAGTAACAAAATGCGTCGATTTTGGTACACAAGAAAACATGACTGGGGTACAACTTCTTGAAAAGAGTGGCCTTAACCCACAATTTTACAATGGTTTTATTTTTGCAATTAACGGCGAAAGTGCCAAGAAGTACAATGAGCCTGGCGCGGGCAATGATTACTGGTCTTACTGGCACGCGGACAATATCGGCAATTGGCTTTATTCTTCTCTGGGTCCAAAAAATAACAAAGTTAATGACGGCGAAGTGGACGGCTGGCAACGGGGTGGCTCCAGCCTTCTTTTGCCCACTATAAAATTTAGCGATATTTGCCCGGCGCTTGAAGTACAAGCCCCATTGTCGCCAACAAGTGAGCATAGTACCCCGCCCAACAATATGCAGGAGGAAAAGCTTACTCAAGAGACGGTCGCCAGTAGCAACAAAACAACGGAAAACAAGCAAGCTCTTCCGCTAAAGATAGATGATGGCAAGCAAGAAAGCACGGCGAATGAAAAGGATAATCTACCATCTTGGCTTCTGCCCACAACCCTATGCGCATTTTTATTGGGACTATTGCTTCCCCGTATAATAAAAAAATAAACCTTCACAGGTTTTTAAATATCATATCTTTAAACGTTGGAGCGGGTAGCGGGAATCGAACCCGCATCTTCACCTTGGAAGGGTGGTATAATAGCCATTATACTATACCCGCTGGAGGCCTCGGGCGGAGTCGAACCGCCGTACGGAGTTTTGCAGACTCCTACCTAACCGCTCGGTCACGAGGCCACGCTTGCCTTTTGTTGAATAATCTAACTTACGTGATATGATTATTCTATCAATAGTTCCTAAGCATATCAAGGAGCAATATGGGTAAGAAACACAAAAAAAAGAAGCACCTCGCTCGTTTGCGCGTTAGCCAAAACAAGCCGCTTCACGAAAGTGCAAGCGCAGATTACAGCGTAACACTAGCAACCAACAATAACGACGGCCGTCCTCGTTCAGAAGTTGCAAGCGACATCGAAAAGATATCACTAACTATGATCGGGCTTGCCACCGTGGTAGTAGCGGTTGCCATACTCAATAGCCAGACCGATTACGTCCGTATTGCAGGTAAAACAATTATGCGCTGGTTGGGGATTGAATAGCAGGATTGCTCTTTTTGCGCCTGAAGCGTGATGGAGTAAGCAGTGTTTGGATTGCCATAAGAAACAGGGCGTAAACAACCGTTGCCAAAATAATACATATCCACCAATGAAAGTTAAGGTTGTAAAAAACCCAGTTGGCCGCAGAAATAACCGCGACTCCCTCAATGATTCCTTGAAACCTCTGTTCTAGTGGTTGCTTAATGTGGCTGGTGTAACCAAATACGATTCCCGCTAATAAGCCTATTAAAATAAACATCTTGCTCCTTTTTAGTTATTCCACGGCCTGTCTTGGTGGTTTAATAAAACACAATCAAATTGGTCAAGTGTTTCGCCAGTAGTGCTGTTATACAACGGGTTGCTTCCAAGAAGGCTAGATTGAGTGTTGCCACAAACATCGAGCCTTTCGCTATTTATCCAATTAAGAATTCTCGCTTTCTCTGCCACACTAATAAGCTCACCAGGGGCAAATATAGTTTTTCCTGGAAAAATTAATGTGAGTGGCTCAGTTGTGTTAACAAACAAACCAGCCCCCGCGGGAATATATCTTCCCACTACAATTTCAATATAACCCGGATCGGTTGTTGTGTCACTACCCTTTGCGCCTGCCACACCTAATATCCTACTTATTAGCACTTGTTCGACCGCCCCAGCCAAAGTGATGGTTTCGTCTGCCCCGCTTTTTACTAACACCCTATCGCCATCAAGCTTAATGCGATATTGGTAGGGGTTACCAATTTGGTTCCAGCCAGAAGAAAGTGTTAGCTCGAAACTTTTTTCCACGCCAATGGGGTCACCATCGGGCATGAGAACATCCCCTCCATCGGGGTGGTAAAGCCAGATTCCCTTACCAGGCGCCATCTTTTCGTAATTTGCGCTCTCCGCAAGGTTGACCCAAGTTTGAGTGGCGCTGTCTAAATGCCATGCTACTGGCCTCAAAAATTGGCTGAAAAAACGCGCCACCAAATTACTATTAAGCCTCATTGGCACACTCACTAAATTATAACCCTTGTACAGCGTCATAACATTGCGGTTTTCACTGTCCGCATTACCAATAATTGCGACTTCACTAACATTGGCAATTTCAATTTTGCTCACAGCAATATCGCATTTTTTCACCCATAAAAAGCCACAGTGTCGGCTTGTTTGTTTTTGCTCATAGGCAATTACTTTTACCGTCCCCTCTTGCCCCGCCATAAGGTTAGGAAGACCTAAAAAATCGATAGTTTTATTTTCTTTTTTCTTAACGATGCCGGCCTGCCATGTGAGCCCAGGTACCTGTGCCCATGTATCACCATAGGTACTCGCAATCGCTTGTTGATTAAGCTGGCTAATACTGTTGTCGTTCTCGTTGAGCTTAGACGTAATTACACCTTGTCCTAAAACATCCATTGTAAGATTAATATCTTCATCTGTACTGTTTTTGGCAACCACGCGCCAAATACTCGATTGCCCCTTTTCTAATTTTTCTGGGGCAAGTAGTTCTAAGCTAAAAGGCAGTTCTTCTTTTTTGTTTTTGCCAATAACACCAAAGGTGTCAAGCAAAAGCAAAGCCACAACAACTACCACAGCTAGGGAAGTTAACAAAATTGCTACTGCTACTAATAAGCGCTCTTTTTTGATCGCCATTGGCTCTTAAATGGTTTGTCTTCTTCGAGCAAATACTGCCCATATTATAAGTACAAATAGTAACACTAAACCGATGACCCACAGAATTTCCGGGCCAGTTTCCGTTTCGCTGGTGGTCTCGGTTGTTTCCGTAATGGGCGGTGCTGGCGGTTGAGAAGTTGTGGTAGTGGTAGTTTGGATAGGGTAATCCGTAATTATTTCTCCTTCGCCCGATGGTAATGCACCGATATCATCAAAACTTGCCAATTTCCTCCTTTTTTATATTATACCAAATTAGTCGTCTGTTCTTTCCGCCTGCACCATTAAACGGCGCCAATTCGTACCAATGGGGTAGCAAGTCATAACGGTTAAGGATTGCGCCTTGTCTGTTGCAACAAAGCGCGCAACATCTTCTTTGCTTACTACCTCCTTATTATATACCCGATATTGAAATGAGCCACCATTATAAGATAAGTTGATTTCATTACCGTTTTCTAATTTGTCGAGAAGCGCAAAAACTGTTTTATGTTCGCCGGGCGTCCACCATAAGTCCGATGAATGGCCAGTTAAAAATATGTTTCCGTCATCTCCTGGCACAGCCGACCCCACGATATGCACTACTCCTTTGTTTAGCTGATCTTGTACGTTTCTCGCATTGGCATTCCAAATAATAGGCGCGTTCACGCCAATGCTATCAATAGTAATTTTACTTTCTGGTATTTCACCGTTAGTGGTTGCTTTTGTTGGATCAGGCTTTTCACTTTCTTCCAGCTTTTCTTGTTTTGGTGGCGGTGGAGTCTTTGTTGGTGGCACGGGATCTTTACTATCGATTTCTGGCTTTATGTCTTTATCGCCTGCGTTTACGGTGTAAGTTGTGCGCATTGCTAATACAGGATAGTTAATAAACGTAAAGGTAAAAACCACCACTAAAACAAACGTGGAAAAGTTAAGAAACAACGACCACAGACGACGGCGACGGCGGGTGTAGCGCAAAAAATTGTTTAAATCGTTGAAATAGTCATCACGCATACCACCATTATATCTATTGTTGACAGGATTGCCTACATCGATTACTATTATTTTTGTTTGCAAAAAATATACGGGGGTCAATATGTCAAAACATAAATGCCGCTTTGCCGCTGTCCAGTGCATCGATTTTCGCTTTCGTAAGGTAACGGAGGAGTACCTTACACAGTCTTTTGGAACCGATTCGTTTGACCTTTACAGTTGGCCAGGAGCGGCAAAAAAAATCGCTGATCTCAAAACGCGCGACACCTACATGAAAGACGTTGCTGTTTGTGCCAGCCTTCACTCGGCCGAGCGTCTTTTGCTTGTTTCCCACCTCGATTGTGGTGCTTATGGAGGCACCCAGGCATTTTCTTCGGTGGACGAAGAAAAAAAGAAGCTTTCCGCCGACCTACGCGAGGCACGAGACTACATCCGCCAGCTCTTCCCCAAGCTTACCGTCGAGCTTGTTTTGCTCGACACCTACCAGGGCAACTCGTTTCTAAAGATCGACTAAGCCCAATGCTATCCATGTCCACCTCCACAGGTGGACATGCTTTTATTTTTTGGGGCGGTACTGCAATGCCTCGGCGATGTGGCCAGGCATAACAGATGGTGAATTTTCTAAATCGGCAATTGTGCGTGCCAGTTTTAAAATTTTAATGTAGCCACGTCCGGAAAGATTTAAACTGTCAACTGCTTTTCGCAATAGTGCGCTCCCCTCTTCATTTGTTTTGCAAAATTGTTCCACTTCTTTATTCCTCATCTGGCTATTGGTTTTTTCTCTTCCGAACCTCTTTTTTTGAATTTCTCGTGCTTGAATAACTCTATCACGCACAACAGCGGAGGATTCTCCTTGTTGCTTTGATGTCATTTCGTCGTAAGGCAATCTTGGCACTTCTACGTGCAAGTCAATTCTGTCAAGTAAGGGGCCGGAAATCCGTTTGCCGTATTTTTCTATTTGGTGCGCGCTGCAAGTGCATTCTTTGTTAGGATCACCAAAATATCCACAGGGGCAGGGGTTGCGACTCGCAACCAAAATGAAATCGGCGGGGAAAATTACCGACCCTTGCGCTCGGCTCACCGCTATTATTTTGTCTTCTAACGGCTGGCGGAGCGCTTCTAGCACCGAGCGGGGAAACTCTGGCAGTTCGTCTAAAAACAACACTCCTTTATGAGAGAGGCTTATTTCACCAGGCTTAGGAAAGGTTCCTCCACCCACCAGTGCCACAGAGCTCGTGGTATGGTGAGGATGGCGAAAAGGACGACGCCTTATTAGATGCTCGCCTTGTTTTAATTGGCCAGCAACAGAATACAGCTGTGTCACCTCTAAAATTTCTTCTTTTCCCAACGGAGGAAGTATGCCGGCTAAAGCGTGAGAAAGCATGGTTTTTCCACTACCGGGAGGGCCACTCATTAAAATATTATGATGGCCTGTTGCGGCAATTTCCAACGCTCTTTTTGCGTTCTCCTGCCCCCGCACCTCAGCAAAATCGAATTCCGCGGGGTTAGCAGACGCGTCAGGAATTTGTGCCATTTCCGCAGCAATGTTCACTCTTCCACTTATAAACTCAACCAGTTGGCAAAGACTAGAGATGCCAAAAATCTTCATGCTACTTACAAGCGCCCCTTCTTGCCCGTTTTTATCGGGAACATACATTTGATTGTGCTCCCAGCTTTGGGCGCAAAGAGCAATGGGTAGTACTCCGTTAATCGGTCTTACAGAACCATCGAGGGCCAATTCCCCCAAAATTAGAACATCACTTATTTCGGGATATGGAGTTTGCTTGTCGGCAATTAAAACCCCAAGAGCGATTGCCAAATCGTACGCTGGTCCTTCTTTCTTAATATCTGCCGGTGCTAGATTAACGGTGATTCTTTTATTGGGGAAAACAAAACCAGAGTTACGTATCGCGGAACGCACTCTTTCCCGGCTTTCTTCTACAGCTTTATCGGGCAAACCGACAATGGTAAACGCTGGTAGGCCTGCTCCTATATCGACTTCCACATTTACCGGCCAGGCCTCCAGGCCAAACAGAGCGGCTGAGCTCAAAG
Organism: Patescibacteria group bacterium; assembly: GCA_017992655.1. Taxonomy (GTDB): domain Bacteria; phylum Patescibacteriota; class UBA1384; order UBA1384; family UBA1384; genus UBA1384. The sequence continues at coordinate 6,933 of JAGOOF010000008.1, read as the reverse complement.
TGGCGTATGATTTCATTTATTTAAATATATCAAAAAGAAACAAGCCGATAGAAAATGTCATAATTGCGACTGTTAAATAACCTACAACATTAGCAGCGCGCGAGTTGGTATATGCACCCATAAGCTTTTTGTTGTTACACACCAAAAGGAGTGCAACAACAATAAAGGGCGCAACACAGCCCGCTGCCACCTGGCTCCAAATCATCGCTTGTACTGGGTTAACATTGAAAACATTCATTAATATTCCGATAGACACTGCAATAATAATGAGCAAATAAAAAGCGGGTGCCTGGTATTCTTCTTTGTTCAAGCCGGAACGCCACCCCAGCAAGTCAGCAATCATATAGGCGGTAGAAGATATTAACACGGGGATAGCGACAAAACCGGAGGCAAGCATGCCTAATGAAAATAAGCCAAAAGCGGCATCGCCCGCAAGGGGACGAAGAACTTCCGAGGCCTGGCGAATATTCTCTATCGCCCCGCCATGCCCCCCAAGCGCTTTGGCGGCGAGAATAACAATAAACATACAGATGATATTGGCAAAAGTCATTCCCCAGCCAATGCCAATGTTAGTTTCTCTTAAATCTTTAACGGTTTTCTTTTCCTCTATTTCCGCTGTTGTTTCCCAGAACACAATATAAGGGGCAATAATAGTACCAATTGCGCCAACCACTAGCATCCAGTAGTTTAGCTCAAAACTCATGCGCGCTCCTACCATTCCGAGTGCGACACTGTGCCAATCGGGCTTAACAATAAAAGTTGTAATAATATAAACAAGAGAAATTGGGGTCAAGATAAACAAAAATTTACTAATACCCGAATAACGGCCACGTAGCAAAAACAAGAGGATAAAAAGTCCAATTAAAGCAACGAATAATACGTATTGAGATTCCATATCAAAAGTGATTGCCGTTAAATCAGCCATTCCAGCAATATTGGCGCCAATAGTAAAAATATTCGCGAGCATTACGAGTGTCACCAAAAGAAGTGCGATTCTTTTTCCGTAATAATCTTTAAGAACACGCGCAAGTCCAAGACGTAATACTATGCCGATCTTTGCCGCCATTTGTTCCACGACAATAAGCATAGGGGTAGAAACAACCATAAGCCAGAGCAGAGCATAGCCGGTAGAAGCACCTATCTGCAGGTAGGTAATCATTCCTGCCGGGTCGTTGTCTGCTCCACCCGCTATTACCCCTTCTTTTTTGCTTACAAAAAAGTCTCTAATATAGTGGCGGCGACGGCCGGAAATTAATTTTGGCTTAGGCCAAGTTTTCATAGCTTAATTTTACCAGTTATTTACGCTTTATGCTGTACGCCAATTTTTGCCAATCCTCCGCCTTTAAATCCTCCGCTCTTACGCATGGGTCCAAGGCAAGTGAATGTAATGTTTCTTCTACGTTTCCGAAATGGGGCTTAAGGGCATTTTTTAACTGCGCTCTTTTTTTACTGAATCCCGCTTTCACCACTGCCATAGTTTTTTCAACTTCAGATTTATCGCCATCTCTTTTTAGTGTTAGCCGTATTACCGCAGAAGTTACTTTTGGTTGTGGCCAAAAAGATGTAGGTGGAACAAAAAAGAGTATTTCTTTATTTTCACACAATGTCTCTATCAAAACCGTTAATATTCCTCGCTTGCTTGAGCCGGGGGGAGCAGTAAGACGCTCCGCTACTTCTTTCTGCACCATTAAAACCATTTTTTGGGGAGCGTTGGGCACTTTTGTTAAAAACAAATTAATAACCGGCGAGGTAATATTATAGGGTAAATTTGAAACCACACTGTAAGGTGGTTTAATTATTAGCTTGGGGATGGCAAAAACTGCGTTATCAACAATGATATCAACGTCTCGATGTTTAAATTTGTTACGTAAAAAATCGGCGAATTCACGTTGACTTTCTATCGCAACTACGTTTGCGCCTTCTAGCATTAAAGCATTTGTTAAAATGCCAAGGCCAGGGCCGATTTCTATAATATTTTCCCCTTTTTTGATAGAGGCTGAACTAATAATTTTTTTTAACACTTCTTCGTCAACTAAAAAATTTTGCCCTTTGAGCTTGTTCGGTTTAACACCCACCTTATTAAGTATTTCTTGAACGTTCATTATTCTTTTATCTCTTCCACTTTTACTTGCATTACGCCGGAACCAAGACCACCGCTTGATATTTTGAGCCAAGCATCTTTGTTTAGGTCTAGTATGCGCCCAGTATAGGCGGCTGGGCCATAGTCGCCCACTCTCACCTCCACCTGACGTCCGTTTGATAAATTTGTAACCCGCAGTAGTGTACCTCGGCTATAGCGTCGGGAAGCAGTTTTCGTGTAAGTCCATGAGGCCTGGCCCACCTCGCTGCTTAAAACAACAATTTTCGTGCCATTTAATATTATCTTATTTTGGGCCGAATCGATAATCTTATCGCTAATTAACGAGCGTGAAACTTCAACCCCGTCCTCACGCCTCACTAAATAAATTTTCTCTCTTTTGCCTGTTTTCCCTTCTTGTTGAACACGTGTTTGCCCTCTTTCTAAGGTTGGGTCGTCTTTATTCACTATCGTAAATCTTATTGCTTCTATTTCACTTTGCTTCGTTTCGGCTACTCTTACTATTTTGATAATATTTACGCCTGAAACAGCTTGTTCAAGTACAGGCGTTACCTGATCCTGTTCGCCCACCTCAATACCGCCATCGGCAAGGACTTCTTTAATCGTTAAGCCCCAGCTTGCTATTTTAAGGCTCTTTTTGCCATCGGCAATATCGTAGCGGGGGGCACGCCATATTCTTACCATTTTTCCTATTGCAAAGTTTCGGCTAGGAAAGATCTTTACTATATCAGCCGTTTCCACGTTTTTAAGCGCCAGAGTGTCAAAAGGTAAAACATACATCACTTCTGTTTCGGGGAGTTTGATAATTTCTTCCTTGGCCGGAGTAGCCAGCGCTTCTTCTTGGAGCAAAAAAGAAAGAGCGCAGGCAAACAAAACAAGGCATAATTTGCCTAACGTGTAATTTATTTTTTGTAAAAAAGACAAAAACATATAAAATACTTTGCCGATACCCGCTATTAAGTTACTTCGTCTAACAATTCTTCGGGGATATCGTCGATAAAACGTGACCTTTGGTTGTATTGTATCGACCCATAAAGTACTCGGGAGCGTGCACAGCTTAAATACAGTTTATCTTTTGCCCTTGTCATACCAACATAGCATAAGCGTCTTTCTTCTTCCAACTCGCTCGGGTCATTTAAAGATTGAGAGTGGGGGAACAGACCCTCTTCCATGCCCACAAGAAAAACAACTGGAAATTCCATTCCTTTGCTACTATGCAATGTCATTAAAGTTATACTGTCTGCCTTTTCGTTGTATGTGTCTAAGTCGCTTATTAATGCTACTCCCTCTAAAAATTCCTCTAGCGATGAATATTTTTCCGCAACACTGCGTAGCTCTTGAATATTTTCTAACCGTGATGTATTTTCATCGCTCCGATCGTTAAAATGTTTATAGATCCCGCTATCAAACATCACTTTTTCAATAAGTTGTGAGACAGTAACCTTGTCCTTTATTTCCCTCCAAGCGCTGATCATTTTTAAAAATGAGGCAATGTTGATATTTTTTTCGCTGGCTTGTTTTAATCCCTCGCTCACCACGTCTCCCCAGGCCTTCGTGCCAATTTTTCTGGAAGGAAAATTAATTATTCTTTCTAAAGAAACCATATCTTGGGGGTTATTAATAAAACGCAGATAGGCGATCATGTCTTTTATTTCTTTTCTCTCGTAGAACCTAAGACCGCCGATTATTTTATAGGGGATACTAAAGCTCATTAGCTTTTCTTCTATCGCCCGTGATTGGGCGTTAGTGCGGTATAGAATTACCATGTCTTTTAGAGGAATTTTTCTTCCTTGAAACAGGCTGTTCATCTCACCGATAATAAAATCTATTTCTACCGGCCCCTCCGGTGCTTCGAAAAATGTTATTAAATCGCCTCCTACTCTTTTTGTCCAAAGCTTTTTCTCCGAACGCTCTATGTTGCGCTCTATTACGCTCTGTGCCGCGTCTAAAATGCTTTTTGTGGAACGATAGTTCTCTTCTAGCTTAATGACCTTAGCGTTAGGATAATCCTTTTCGAAATCTAAAATATTGCGGTAGCGCGCGCCACGAAAGCTATAGACACTTTGCCAGTCGTCGCCGATAACAAAAATATTTTTATGTTTTTTTGCCAGCATCTTACAAAGCAAATATTGCGTGTGGTTTGTATCTTGATATTCATCGACAAGAATATAGTGGAATTGGTTTTGGTATTTTTGCAACACTTCCGGATACTGCAAAAATAACTGAACAGTTTTATTTAACAAGTCGTCAAAATCAAGCGCCCCCATTTTGCGCAGGTTCTTTTCGTATTGAAAATAAACCTTGCTCACTAACTCCTGAAAATGACCCTGTGTGTATTTTTCGTATTCTGGTGCGCTTACCATTTCACACTTTGCGCTGGAAATAGTATGGCGAATAGCAGAGGCGTTATACTGTTTGGGATCGACTTTCGCCTCGATCATCGACCTCTTAACCGCCGTTTGTGCGTCTTGTTCATCGTAGATTGTAAAATTCGAAGGGTAGCCTAAAACTTTTATTTCTCGCCGTAAAATACGGACACAAATGGAATGAAACGTGCCCATCCACGGCAACCTGATACCCTCTAAGTTATCTTCCCCTTGGTGAAAATTGCCCAGTAACTTGGCAATTCTTTCTGCCATAACACCCGCAGCCTTGTTGGTAAAGGTAACCGCTAAAATATTATAAATAGGGACTTTTTTGTCTTTAATCAAATATGCGATTCTATGGGTAAGGGCTTTTGTTTTGCCACTCCCCGCCCCTGCTAATATTAAAACAGGTCCTTGCGTGGTAAGAACTGCTTCTTTTTGCGCTTCGTTAAGCCCGTTTAATGTTTCGCTTTCTAAAACTTGGTTCACAACTACTATCTTACCATATAATTAGCAAATGCCATTAACACTATTGTTCGAAATGCCTGCCCAAGAACTATACTTTTTATTGTTCGAGAGAACTACGCGAAGCGTCATCTCGAGAACTATTCGCCGTCAGTGTCACACTAAACGTAATAGTTCTCACTTCGTTCGAACAGTAAAATTTTATTGTTCGAGAGAACTACGCGAAGCGTCATCTCGAGAACTATTCGCCGTCAGTGTCACACTAAACGAAATAGTTCTCGCTCCGTTCGAACAGTAAAGTTTTATTGTTCGAGATGCCTGTATCGAGTGCAACGAGATATACTCACCGAGAGCTAAGAACCATCAGTTGATATCTAGACGTAATAGTTCTCGCTCCCGCTCGAACAGTAAAGTTTTTATTGTTCGAAGCGTATTCGCTGAGAACTAAGAACCATTAGTTGATATCTAAACGTGGTAGTTCTCGCTCCCGCTCGAACAGTAAAATCTTATTGTTCGAGAGAACTACGCGAAGCGTCATTTCGAGAACTATTCGCCGTCAGTGTCACACTAAACGAAATAGTTCTCACTGGGTACAGTTCGAACAGTATTAGAATCTGATACTTCTGGCCACCGGCTACTGGCATCTGGCTAGCACCGGCCACTGGCTTCCTGCTGTATTTGCTCCCCTGTATTTGCGTCTGGCTACCGGCCACTGGCAACTGGCCAATATAGACGATAGGCGTTCAATTACCCTCCGTTTTAAAAAAGAAAAGCGCCGCTCACACATACAGAAACGTGAGCGGCGCCGGAAATGAGAATTAAAGCTGTTCCCCGCGCAGAAGACGAGGAAAGAAGATGTAGTACTGGTAGAAGATCTCGAGCGCATCCCGCGTCTCCTTGGGAAGATAATCCCCAAAAGGAGTAAGCATTTCCGGGGTGGGCTCGATCCAGCGACAGTCGTCGTGTTCACTGGAAAGACGAACTTCCCGTACTTCTGGATAGACAAGGTGCACTCTTAACACGGTGCACTGGTAAATCACATCTCCCGGGTACTTGGGAGGGAGGCCGGCAGGCTTGTCCCAAACGTAAAGGGGGGGGCTGTGTGGCAACAATGGGAATACCCGTTTCTTCCCCAAACTCCCTCTCGATTGCCTGATCCATGGACATGGAGTCCTTGTCGAACTTCCCCCCTGGTAGCTCCCACATACCAGGCGAGAAATGAGCATTGCTATGCCTCCTAAGCAACAAAACACCATTGTTGCTCATTTGGTACAGAAGGCCCCGCACAGCCAGCACCGTACGTGTGCTTTTTCCTTCTTCGCTATCCATATGCGCCCCCTAAACAGCAAGTTATCAACGAGCGATAATCGCATTAAGTTATTTTTACCAGTTGCAACGAAAAAAATCAACCTATTTACAGGCCTAAAATAAGAAAAATAATACAAAGTTAGAACAGTGCGTCGAACTCTTCCCGTTCCACTGTTTCTTGTTTTATGAGAATCTTAACTAATTTATCCATAACTGTTTTGTACTTTTTGAGTGTTTCGATCGCCCGTTTTTCCGCACGCTTAATGATATCGCGGATTTCAGTGTCGATCAACTCTGCTACTTTTTCTGAATACATTTTGTGTTCACCCAATTCCCTCCCCAAGAATACAAGCTCTTCTCTTTCCCCTAGGGTGACGGGGCCAATTTTCTCGCTCATACCATATACCTTCACCATCTCGTGGGCAATTTTTGTTGCTTGCTTGAGATCGTTACTCGCCCCTGTGCTAATATGGTTGTATTGAATTTGTTCGGCAGCACGCCCCGCGAGAATTTGTGCTAACTCATCTTCAAATTCTTCACGGCTTCTAAGGTATTTATCATCCTCCGGAATGCTCCAGGGGTATCCCAAAGCCATACCATGGCTTACTATCGATATTTTATGAACAGGATCAGTGTGTTGCAAAATTTTACCCACGATCGCATGCGCTGCTTCCGGGTAGTCGGTAAGTTTGTTTG
>JAGOOF010000060.1 GCA_017992655.1 Patescibacteria group bacterium | reverse complement strand
TTAAATCTGCCTCTTTTTGCTTTACAAGCGGGCGATTTTCTTGCTGGACACTATTGTAAATTACGGGGCGTTCGCTTTTGTTAAAGCTCTTGCTTTCTTTGTTCCAAAAGTAGGCGTTTCTTGTTTCTAGCGTGTATTCTAAACGTTGGAGAATTTTTTCTGCCTCGCTTGCCGTAGCGACTCTTGGTTGCCCAATGTTTTCCGTGTAAACGGGCAAAAAAGAAATTCTTTGAATTTCGTCTTTAGAAAAATTAATCTTAACTGCGAGTCCTTGTTTTGTTTGCTCCATTTGTGGTTGGTCGAACACAAAGTTACCAAGGCTGTAGAAAATAAATTTGTCTTTGTATTTTTCCATGGTCTGCACAACGTGGGGATGGTGGCCAATAATTAGATCGGCGCCTGCGTCAATGGCGGCATGCGCAAAATTCACTTGCGAATCGTTTGGTTTGGCGACGTATTCATTGCCAGAGTGCATAGACACAATAACATAATCTGCTTTTGGTTTTGCTTCACGCACCGCCTGAACCATGGTTTGCGTGTCCATAAAAGCGGTTCCCGCCCGATTTTCGCCTGCTTGGTAGGAAGGGGGGACAACATCGTTATCGTTGTAGGCAAGAAAAGCAAATTTAATTCCTTTTTTTTCTACGAGGATCGATTCGTTCGCGCGTTGCGCGTTTTCTCCCGCGCCGATATATTTTATGCCAGCTTCGTCGAGGTATTTAAAAGTATCGCTAAGCCCTTTGGCGCCAAAATTAGGAGTGTGGTTGTTTGCCAGAGAGACAATGGAAAAACCAACTTCTTTTAGTGCCTGTTCTGTCCCGGGGTTAGAGCGAAACATCATGTTAAAATCGGGAATTGTTGCGCCCGGCGTAATAGGTGTTTCTAAATTGCCAAACACTACATCGGCGCTTTCAAAATAATCCTGCACCTTTAAAAATGGATACAGAGTATTGTTATTTTTTTTGACCATCCTTTCCACTGCCCTCGAGTAAGAAATGTCGCCCACCGCAACCAAAGACACTTCTTCGCTTTGTGGAGCGGGCGCATTGTCACTACTTGGCAAAACAGTTTGTTCCTCGTTTATTGTTTGCGGTTCTTGGGGGGTGGAGGTGTAGTACAAGGCGCCTAAAACAGCCAAGAGTACCACTAAAAAAAGTGGAACAACTACAAACCATTTTACCTGTGCTTTTGGCAAAATTCCTACTTTTGTTTTTGCTACTGGCTACATTATAAATCTATTATCGATTAATTGCCATTGCATGGTTGTTACTGTTCGAGAGAACGCGCAAAGCGCCATCTCGAGAACTCTTTGTTATCGCAAACGTCAAATGATAGGTTATCTCAAATGTCAAATCTCAAAACCAATGCTTACTGTCCGAGCAACGCGAGAACTATCGCGCCAGTGCAAGGATGACGGTTTGTAGTTTGCGCGCCTCTTCCGAGCGAGGCAGGTACAGAAACGGTTAGCTAGTTACAGGCTCGTGAACTAAGAGCCTTTTGGCAGTTCGTAAAGTGATGTCTTTTTCGCAACAATTTTGTAAATGTTTTCAATAAAGTCACCACCCGCGTAACCAGCAATAAAGGCAAAAAAGGCCGAGATTTCCGCGGTCGGTTGCTCGCTGGTTACAAAGCCTTTTGCGAGCCAACCGGCGGCGAGGCCAACGATGCCGGAAATAATGACCATGGTTGCAAAATAGCCCCACTTAAAACCAACGTTTTTGTAAGAGTATTGGTGCTTGGTAAAACCAACAAGGCCACGAATTACCCCACCCGCAAAACCGGCTAACAGTAGTGTGTAGTCCACAAACCCTCCTTTTTTATTAACTTTTAATTTAACTTACACTTACCACTTTTTTAACTCTCTCTCAACTCCCTCCATCCGCCATACATTTTGGGCAAAAACAACTTTCCGGATTTTCTTTTTTATAGACCGTTTTTGTTTTATTTGTTACCATATTTATGAAGGGCAGAAAAACCCAAAATTCTTTCAGAAATTTTGCGAGAATTTGAAATCTTGTTACAATGGCATTATGAAGCCTAGCAAAGTAAGAAGTATTACTAAAAAATTATCTCTTTTCTTGCGCCATCCAATTACAAGGGTGGTTTTGATTTTTCTTTTCTGGAGAATAATCATACAGGTAGTTGTCTGGTGGGGAGACGTTAAAATTGGTGACGCCAGTAATGCTTCCCAAATAAGGCTAGAAGGTAATCGTATCCTTTCTGCCTGGGCGCAGTGGGACTCAATCTATTATCATGACCTTTCCCTTAACGGCTATAAAAGCGGTGCTTTTTTCCCGTTATTCCCATGGCTTATGAAGGCAACGTCGTTTGTCGTTGGCAACTTCTCGCTTCTTACTGCCACCTTGGTTAGCAACTTTTTTGCACTTGGCTCGTGTATCATCTTGTATTTGCTTTCAAATTTAAGTAATGACAAAGAGAAATCTTATCGTAGTGTTTTTTATTTACTGATTTTCCCTGCATCTTTTTTCTTAGTAGCCCATTATACGGAAAGTGTTTTTCTATTTTTCAGCCTACTGTCATTTTATTTTTTCCAAAAAAAGAGAAATGTTTTCGCAGGAATTGCTGGCGGAGTCGCCTGTTGGACAAGAACCACTGGTATTTTTATATATCCGGCTCTTGCGCTCGGATCCCTAATCAAAAGCTTTAAGCCCTTAAAACTAGAGTGGCGCTGGAAGGAACAGCTATCCTTAGCTATTATTCCACTTTCTACGGCGTCATTCCTTTTGTATAACAAAATAGTGTTTGGCAAACCATTCGATTTTCTTCAAGCGCAAAGTGGATTTGGCAGGTATATTGAACCTAATATTTTTAAGACCGTTTATTCACATTGTCTTGTTCAATTTACTCGGGAAAAAATAATGGCCGAAGATGCTGCCAATGCTTTTAACTATTTGTTGTTCTTTGTTCTTTTTGTAGTTTTTACGTATTTAATTATAAAGTATAGTAAATCGATAAGTTATTCGGTCTACGCTCTGCTAACTGCTGCTATCCCAATTTTTAGTGGCACGCTTATTAGTATGAATAGGTTCCTATTAGTGCTTTTTCCGATATATCTGATTTTGCCGAAAATCATTAAAGAAGGATCTATTGCCGATAAGCTTTATTCTTTTGCCAGCATCTCGTTAATGGTGCTAATAATGATACTATTCACCAACAGTCACTGGGTCGGCTGATCTAATAATTCATTATCTCGTCAACTTGTAGTTATAGCTTTATTAATATTGTCGTTGATTTAAGCGTCTCTTATTTGTGGGTTCTCGCCCAA
>JAGOOF010000059.1 GCA_017992655.1 Patescibacteria group bacterium | reverse complement strand
GCCTAAAAAGAGTACGGGGTAAACTATCACGCCAGTACAAGAATGACGGCAATAGTTCTCGGATATTAATCCTCGAACGGTAAAAAACCATTACTGTTCGAACGAAGTGAGAACTATCCGTAGCCTGCAATACTGTTCGAACTGTACCCAGTGAGAACTATTACATTTAGTGTAATATTGGCAGTAAATAGTTCTCGAGATGGCACTTCGCTTTACGCTCAGCGCAGTTCTCTAGAACAGTAAAAACCGAACGCAGAAGAGAACCCCGCTCAGACGGGACGGGGTAAACTACCACGTCGGTGCTATAATGGTGGCATGTTACTCCCTAAGATAGCCGATATCGTCTTTCCTCGTTATTGTGTTGGTTGTGGCACAGAAGGAAGTTTACTCTGCCCACCCTGCTGGCAAAAAATACACCACTCCCGCCCTGCCAAATGGCCGACCTACAAAGAGCTTGGCACCCTCACAGCTTTAGGAGCATTCAAAGGCCCTCTTCGTGAGGCAATCCATAGCCTAAAATTTAGCAGTGTAAAAACTTTGGCAGAACCTATTGCCAGAGAACTTGCGACTCTCTGCAGGGAGAAACGCATGCCCAAAGGCATAATTATTCCCATTCCCTTAAGCCGAGCCCGTGCCCGCATTCGTGGTTATAACCAGTCCGCCCTTGTGGCAAAAAAACTCGCCTTTTTACTTGGTTGGTATTACCTCGAGGCACTCGAACGGCAACGGCACACTCTTTCGCAAGCCGACCTTAAAAGGACAGAGCGCCTTAAAAATGTTCAAGGGGCTTTTATTTGCCGTTACAACTTTAGCAAAAACCGCTTGCCCTTATATTTGCTGGACGATGTTATTACAACCGGCGCCACTCTTCACTCCGCCACCCAAGCTCTCAAACAAAGTGGTGCATGCAAAGTGCGCCCTATTGCCATTGCCTGTGACTAACGCTAAAGTGACCGTTTACTCTTTTTTTAAGGGGAATAATAAGGTATAATCTAGGTTGGAAGCGTGCCAGAGTGGTTGAATGGGCCGCACTCGAAATGCGGTATGCCTGCAAGGGCATCGGGGGTTCGAATCCTCCCGCTTCCGCCATCGCCAAGCCACGTAAAAGATAGCAGTAGCCGAAAACATAAAGTACGAATGAAGGATATAGATAAACAGTGAAATACTTAAAAAAATTCAAATTTCCATTGATTGTTTTTTTAACAGGTGCCTTTGTGCTAATTATTGAGGTTGTTGCAACTCGTATTCTTTCTCCTTATTACGGCAATACTGTTTTTACCGTTTCAAGCGGAGACAAAATGATGTCAAGCATCAATAAACAATTGTCTTTTGGCCCACGTCATCCAACTGCTAGTGGCCACGAACAGATAAAAAATTATTTAATTCGCGAAATGGGCGCATTAGCACAAGACACAATTACGCAAACGTGGCAATATGTTGATTCAGAAGAACAAAAATATGATCTGGCCAATATCATCGGGCGGTTTGATATAGAGAAACGCAAGCGGATTATATTGGGTGCTCACTATGACAGTAAAAAATTTGCGCACAACGACAAGCTAAAAAAAGAAGATCCTGTGCCTGGCGCGAACGATTCGGCATCTGGAGTAGCAGTACTACTAGAAATTGCTCGCATTATTGCAAGCAATGAAATGCAGATTCCCGTTGGGGTAGACATTGTTTTTTTTGATGGTGAAGAGGGAGAAGAAAATATCTTAGGCGACTATGCCAACTGGAAGCCTCTTGGCTCTACATATTTTACCCAAAATTTAAAAGAATATTATCAATCGGATAAGCCGGAGCACGGGATAGTGGTAGATATGGTTTGCGATAAGGACCTCAAACTTACCAAGGAGCTATCTTCTGTCCAGCATGCCCCAGCACAAACAGATATGATCTGGAATATTGGCCGAAAAATTAATGCAAATAATTTCGTAAAGGAAGTTGGCATAGAAATTTTGGATGACCATACTCCACTTAACCAAGCCGGTATACCAACCTCGTTATTAATAGACTTCGAATACCCCGCATTCCACACTACTCTTGATACAATCGACCAATGTAGCAAAGAAAGCCTAGAAACTGTTGCAGACACAATCGTTGGTTACTTATATTCCTACAAATAAAAGCCTGGCACTTTAACTACTAGTGACTAATCGCACCCTATTGAAAGGCTGGTTGCGCCACTGTTAAAAAGAAACTCCATTAGTTAATTTTCTGCAAGAAAGAGAAACTAAACTATCTCGTGATTAATGGCTGTAGTACTTATTTGTCTTTTTGCCGTATTTCTACCGTTACGTCTTTGCGCCCTTTGTAGCGGGTAGAACGATCGATCATTTTTTCCGTTAATGTTTTTTTAAGAGAAGTGGGTTCTTTTTTTTCTTTGTCTTCTTGGGGCAAGGGCTCTTTTTTCTCTTCCCCTATGCCTGCGATTTTTTCCATAACTTTTTCTCCCTTTTTATCACGCGTAAGAAACCAGGTCTGGACTACCATAAACAACGTGGTAACGAGCCAATAAAGGGCAAGCGCGGCCGGCAAACTGCGTGCAATTATTACCGTGAATATGGGCATAATCAAAAGCATTTGGTTAGAAAGAACACGGCTGAAGTCTTCTGCTCCCGGCTTACCATCGGCAGGTTTTTGCGGTGTAGGTGTCATTTTCTTTGTTTGCCATGATTGCAAAAGTTGCGCCACTCCCGCTAACACAGGCAGAATCCAGCCACCCTGCGTCGCGAGATCTATGCCTAGCCACACAGTAGCAATATGGTCGGGCGCCGGTGTAAAGCCGTAGAGCAGGTCGAAGCGGGAGGTGTTGAGCCCCACCATAAAAACACGGTACAAAACAAACAAAATAGGAAGTTGGATCAAAAGAGGCAAGCAGCTTCCCCATGGGCTAATACCTTTTTCTTTGTAGAGCGCCATGGTCGCCTGTGCCTCGCCCTGTTTGTCGTCTTTAAACTTTTTCTTAATTTCCGCAATTTCCGGCGCAAGTTTTTGCATTGCTTTTTGCGAGCGCGTTGCCTTAGCGGAGCTAGGCAACAAAATAAGCCGAATAATTACCGTTAGGGCAATTATGGCCCAGCCAATGTTGTTTCCTGGCATTAACCACGCCAAAAAAATAAGTAGGTTAAATAAGGGTCGATATAAAATTATTTTGAGAAATTCTTTCATCTAACGGGGTCCTCTCCACCTTTATTCCACGGGTTACAACGGACAATACGCCAAGCACCCTTGGCGCTCCCTACTATTACACCATATTTTTTAATTGCTTCATAGGTGTACTGTGAACAAGTGGGGTTAACACGGCAGTACCCTCCGGTGAAAAAACGTTTCATGGGCCCGTGGGCGAAAGAGAGGGTTTTTTGATTAAG